>CAYNWI010000124.1:0-7097 GCA_964400825.1 uncultured Anaerolineae bacterium
AACCCGTCAGTTTTTCATAAGCCGGGTTGACGAAGGTTATTTTCCCCTCCAGGGTATGCAAGAGTAACGCATCACCCATAGCATCAACCACGGCCGATACTGCTTTCACCCGCGCCTCTCCCGCCCGCTTGCGCTCGGTGATGTCGCGGATAAATACAAAAAACTGCCCTTCCTCCATAGGAACATAATTGATACTGACTTCCACATCGAGTATCTTGCCGTCCTTGTGTATATGGCGTGTTTCAAAACGGTCAGCGCCTTGCTCCATGATCTTTTTTATGCGTTGAGCGATCTCTTCGGGCTTTTCTAAGGCTTCGATGTCGGGTATGGACATCGTAAGCAGTTCTTCACGAGTATAACCTACCATATTGCAGTATGACTCGTTGACTTCGAGAAATCTACCCTTTAGATCGCTAATCCAGAAACCATCAAGGGTTGTCTTTATGATTAATCCGTATTTCTCCTCCGCCTGCTTGCGCTCGGCGATCTCTCTGTTCAACTCGTCACGCGAGGCGGTGATGGCCTGCAAGTTCCCCGTCATCCGATTAAAGGCCTGGGAGAGCTGGCCGATCTCGTCTCGGGCTGCCACCTCGATGCGGTAGTCCAGGTTGCCCCGGCCGATCTCCTCGGCGCCCATCACCAGTTGGCGCACCGGCCTGGTGATGGTACGGGCGAAGAGCACGCCTAGCAGGGCCACGATCAAGGCCGCGACCACGCCGATCCCCAGGACGATTTTGCGCAAGGTGACGGTGTGCTCCAGGGCCTCAGAGACCGGCATCTCGGCTACGACGGTGAACGCCCGCTCCCCAAGTGGAATCTTAGCCATGGCCAGAACAACCTCCGTGCCCTCCAAGCCTTTTTGGATGCCATCCTGGTCAGGCAGGTCGAATTTTGTGCCCCGCAGCACCACCGAGGGGTTGCGGTGGGCGATGAGTCTTCCCTCTCGTCCCACGATGTAGGCGCTGCCCGTCTCACCCACGCGTACGCTGGCTATCAGATCCCAGATGGCTTTGAGGCGAACATCGGCCACCAGAACGCCGCTTGCCAATCCGCTGCGCGCTTCCACGATAGGCACAGCCATGGTCATGAAGGGCTCACCGGTCTCCACGTTGAACGCCACGAGGCCGTAGTAGGTTTCGCCGCTGGTCATGGGGATCAGGAACTCGTCGGCCTGAGACCGCTCCCCAAGGTCGGCTGCGGTGACCGCTGCCCGCCGCGAGACCCGCGCCAGCTCCTGGCCTTTACTGTCCAGCAGGGCGAGTTCCTTGAAGACATCCTTGTAGGATTGTAATTTAGATAGGACAGCCCGCTGGCAATCACTGTCCAGACTGAGCAAATCCTGGGTCTGGGTCGTCACGTATAACTCATTCTCCAACTCTTGGATGAAAGCGCTGGTCTCAGTTGCAGCACGCTGTGCTATCTCGTGCTGCAACTTCAGCGCTTCCTGGCTATGAACGGCCGAGCTTTGCCAGTCCTGGATCAAACCCACCACCAGCAGCGGGACAACCGCCAGACCGATGAAGGCTAATGCCAAACGGATTTGAATACTGCTTCTCATATCACGACCCCTTTCCATTTCGGACTGTCGTTCCGCATTCCGAAATCCACAATCGCCTATCGGATGATCTCGTCTGCCTGCTGCAATATGTCGTCCGGGATGTCGAGGCCGATGGCCTGGGCAGTCTGCAAATTGATGACCAGGAAAAAGTCGGCCGTCTCTACTGGCAGATCGGCCGGGGGAGTTCCTTGGAGGATCTTGTCCGCCAACCGACTGGCCTGTTCCCCTGTCTGATAGTAGCCAAACCCGTAGGACATCAGCACTCCCTCTTTGCACCACGGGGACATTGAGGCCAGTGGCAGCTTGTGTAGGATTGCAGTCTCCACTACCTGGGTCAGGCGTGCAGAAAGGAAGCCCGAAGATGGAACGAACATGGCGTCCGCACTTTCGGGGATGGCATCCAGCGCTGCTGCGAGCTCGTCTGGAGTGCGAACTTCGACGATCAGCAATTCGACGCCGAGTGTGGCAGCAGCCTCGGAGAGCGCCACCATGGCCTGGACAGAGGCAGCGTCATCGGGATTGTAGGGCACGAAAAGAGACGTCGTGTCCGGAGCGATGGCCAACAACCATTCCAGCCCCTTGGCAATACTGCCCCCGGCCTGGATGCCTGTCAGGTTCCCCCCGGCCTCCCTCAGGCTCTTTACCAGCCCGGAGGCCACCGGATCGTTCACCCCCGCAAACACCACCGGCACGTCCGTACCCTCGACGGCTTGCCTGGTGACTAAGGTCGCCGGCGTGGTAAGAGAGAGGATCAAGTCAACGTCCGCTGCCCTCAGGTTCTGGACCGCAGGATCGAGAGCCTCGATACTTGTCACCACGCCTTCATAGACGTAGGTCACGTTTTCCCCTTCGACGTATCCCAACTCGGCCATGCCCACCTTGAAGCCCTCGACTACAGCATCCAGAGGAGGGCTGAAGTTGACGACGCCGATAGTGAAGGTCTTGGGCTGCGGTTTCCCGCAGGCTGCCAAAAGGGTAACCACAAAAAGTAGGACAACTAAGGTTCTGGTTATCGTTTTCATTTTCTTCCTCCATAAGATCACAATTCCAGGTCTCTCCATCGCTCCAATCGCGCCAGCGGCAAATAGCCAGCACGACGGGTATGAATGGCCTCCTGGTGGCGGATGTATTGCCTCACCTCCTCCACGACTTCTGGCGGTACCTCGTCGGCGTGGAAACGGCGGCCCCAGAGGTTGTTGAGGCCGATCTGCTGCTTGAGCCCGTCAAACTCCAGAAAAATCTGCCGCGCCGATTCGCCCTTCAGTTGGTGCATCACATCACTCAGGTTTTCTCCGATGCGCACGAAGATCAGCATGTGGGCGTGGTCCAGCCAGGTGTTCCGCTCCAACAGTTGAAAGTCGTGCTCACGGGCAATCTCGTCGAACCAGTAGTGCACTCGCTGTCGCACCTCACCAGCCAGCACCGGGCGACGGCGCTTGGTGGGGAAAGTGACGTGGTGGTAGGCGTTGGGACGGTATTTGAGGAGCTGGTGGAAGTCCAGTTGTTCGTTCATGTCGTTTCTCCTCCGGTTCGGTGAGTGTAGGGCCTCGGTCAATATGCTGCTGGTCGGTTAGTGGACACTACACCTTGGAAAGGTGTAGCTTGTGTCAGGCGTCCTCCCGACGGGTGATGCTCAGACAACTACAGGTTTTTAACCTGTAGACTCCCACAAACCCAACCCGCCTCACTTCGACTACCACCCCGCCTGGTTAGCGCCAGGCTCCGGTCAAACCGCTGGTCGTTGGTTAGCCAGCACTACACCTTGGAAAGATGTAGTTTGCGTCAGGCGTCCTCGCCAAGAGCAGGGCTTGGGCGACTACAGGTTTCTAACCTGTAGACTCCCATAAACCAACCCGCCTCTCTCACTCCAGCAGCGAAAGATCATACGGCGGCTCCTTCCCCAACTGCTCAGCCAACTCGTTGACCTGGCGCTTGAGCTCGACCATGCGCAACTCGCGCCCGACGGCCAGGCGGTTGAAGGTCTCCAGTTCCTGTACCCGTTGTGCCAGCGCGTCCTCCGCCCGCTTGCGCTCGGTGATGTCTGTCACGAAAGCGAAGTAACGCTCGATATCTCCTGCGCTGTCTAACTTGGGATGGACCAAGAGTTCTATTGGAACTCTCGAACCATCCTTGCGGATATACTCTTTTTCGTAAAGCACCGGTTTTTTCGTGCGGTGCAGTTCCTGCAGTCTAGCCGTTTCAAGTTCTTCCCATTCGGGTGGTGTCAAGACTGTATTCCAATCTATGGCCCGCAATTCCTCATCACTGTAGCCTGTCAGTTCTTGGAAAGCAGCGTTGTTCTCGCCCAGGCGTCCATCCGGGTAGCCTATACCGACTGCCACTGAAGCATTTCGAATGATGTCGCCCAGGAACTGTTCACGTTTGAGGCTCTCGCCCAGTTCTTCCTCTGCCCGCTTGAGTTCGGTCTCTGATGCTTCCAGATCAGCAATCCGTTGGCGCAGCTCCGCCAATTCACTAACAGGTTGCTCTTTTGTCTTGCCTTTCATCTGCTGAACCTCCCTTATTAAAGATTAAAGCCCCAACTCAGGAGGAGGAGTGGACTCGCCAGCGGTGCTGCCCTGCATCTTCTTGAGCACTTTGGCGACTTGCTCGAATTCGCTGGCTTTGTCGAAAAAGTATTCTGCCCCCGCTTCCAGGCACTTCTTACGATATTGCGGGTAGGGAAGCGCGGTAAGCATAATGACCACCGGGGCCGCAGTGCTTTTCTTGATGGCCTCAAGCACCTGAATGCCGTTGTTCCCAGGCATGCGAATATCCAAGATCACCACATCCGGCCTCAAGCGCTGGATGCCCTCAAGTGCTTCGCGTGCATCTCCAGACTGGCCGACCACTTCCACGCCTTCGATCTCGGAAATCAGCGCAGCCAGGCTCTCACGCACCAGTGCTGAATCATCTGCAATGAAGACCTTCAACATCGTTTTTCCTCCGGGAGCAAATTGTAAGTACTGAGTTTGGGCAAAGCTAAGGACCACCAACACCATTATAACAGAAAATCGCCCCGGCGTCTGTCAGATAAACGCTCAATTCTCTGTAGGACTTCTTCTCATAACCTTGTAGGTGTTTGTCCTATAAAAAAAGACCTGACAGGTTTTCTGAAAACCCGTCAGGTCTTGGTCTGGCACACACGCCAATGCCTATCTCAACAATGTTAAATCTCGCGCCAAGTGTCATTGCGAGAAGCGCAGCGACGAAGCAATCCCCACCTCACGAATTGGAGATTGCTTCGGCACAAAAACCGGGCCTCGCAATGACATAAATGTAACATTATCCAGCTACTCGACCAACCCCCGTTCGATGGCATAACGTATGATTTCAGCGGTGCTGCTCAAACCCAGTTTTTTTAGAATGCGACCGCGATAGGTGCTGACGGTCTTGACGCTGAGCGAGAGTTCGGTGGCGATCTCGGTGGCGGATTTCCCAGCGGCCAGCAAGGTCATCACCTGGTATTCGCGATCCGAGAGGGTCTCGTGGGGTTCTTTTTCCACCTCACCTCGCAATTCACTGGCCAGCTTCTCAGCCAGCGACTGGCTGACGTATTTCCCGCCCCTGGCCACCTTGCGAATCGCGGCGATCAACTCGTCAGGCACGCTTTCTTTGGTCAAGTACCCGGCGGCACCGGTCTTCAAGACCCGCACCGCGTATTGTCGCTCAGGATACATGCTGAGGATCAGGACGCGCAGATTGGGCTTGAGGGTCTGCAGTTGCTGCAAAACCTCTAAGCCACCTCCCTCCGGCATGGCAATGTCGAGCACGAGCACGTCGTAGTCGTGTTTCCGCACCGCCTGCAACACTTCGCGCCCGGTGCTGGCTTCACCGGCCACGAACATATCGGGAGCCTCCGCCAGAATCTGCACCAGCCCCCGGCGCACCACGGCGTGGTCATCGGCGACAAGCACTCTGATCATGTCCGGCCCTCCTTTGCGTTCGGCCGAGGTATCCGCACGGTGACCGTTGTCCCTTGACCGGGAACGCCCTGAAAGGCGACTTCGCCGCCCCAGGAACGGGCGCGCTCCCGCATCCCCATCAGCCCCAGTGATCTGGGATGGGAAACCTGGCTTTCGGTAATGCCTTTGCCATTGTCACGGATGATTAGCACCAGCTCGCCGGGTTTGTCCTCTAGCTCGACGCGAACCTCGGTTGCCTGGGCATGGCGAGCAACGTTGGTCAGTGTTTCCTGAAAGATGCGGAAGATGGCGGTGGCAAGATCTCGGTCGAGAACGATCTCCTCGTCGCCCAGATACAGGTCACAGCCAATCCCGGTTCGTTCGGCGAACTCCTCGGTTTGCCATTCCATCGCTGCGGCCAGTCCCAGGTCGTCCAGCAATCCCGGCCGCAGCTCGGTGGCCACGCGCCGCACCGTCTGGATGGTGGAATCAATCAGGTCTGACATGGCGCTGGTCTTTTCCGCCAGGTGAGCTTGATCTGCGGGTAGCCGTTTGGACAACCAGGACAGGTCCATGTTCAGCGCACTCAACGCCTGGCCGAATTCGTCGTGGATCTCGCGTGCGATCTCGGCGCGCTCTTCTTCGCGCGCGTCTTGTAGATAGCCGGCCAGATCGCGCAACTGCTCGCGCGCGGCCTGCACCTGCTCTAACAGCCGCGCATTCTCGATGGCGATGGCCGCCTGGTTGGCGAAGGCGGTCACAGCGGGCACGTCGGCTTCGGTCAGGCCAGCACCAGTGACGGCCAGTACGCCGTGCGTCTCATCGCCGACCTGCAGTGGAGTAACGATGCCCTGTTCAGTGCCCAGCATGGCTGTCAGTCGGCCGACCAGTGGGTGCAACGGCTGGGGCAGAGCCTCGGCCATGAGTTCGAGGGACGATTCTCCAAAGATGGCCTCTCCCTCAGTGATGACCCGCTGGAAGAAGCCGCCCGGCAGCAGTGGAAAGCGAAAGTCCTGGGCCGAGAGACCAGTTAGTTTCCCGACCCTCCGCACCAGCGCCGGCTCAAAGGTCAGGTGGCGGAGAGCCAGGTGCTCTCGGTCATCGGTGAAGGTGAGGACCACAGCGTCGTAGCCCAGCCTGGTCACCTCGTCCCCCACGGTGTGGTAGACCTCGTCGGGCGTGCGGGCGCGCTGCACGGCCTGAGCCGCCTGGCTGAGGGCCAGCAGCGTGCGCTGGCTGTGGGCCCTCGCCTCCTCCGCCCGCTTGCGCTCGGTGATGTCCTCAGAGGTACCGAGGACACCTACGACTTTGCCCTCCGTGTTTCGCAACGGCACCTTGTTGGTCTTGGCCCATGCGTGGGTGCCGTCAGCTCGGAGATAAGGCTCAATAATATCGTATTCGGGAATACCTGATTCCATAACCCTCCTATCGTCCTCCCGAAACGAATCCGCCTGCTTTTTTCCCCATGGAAGATCGTAATCACTCTTTCCGACAACCTCCTCTGAAGACTTCAGTCCTGCCCCCTCCAGCAAGGCGCGGTTGGCGCCGAGGTAAATTGAATCACGATCTTTCCAAAAGACTGTAGATGGGATTGAGTCCAATACAGTCTGCAGCATACGCCGTGAATCACGCAG
>CAYNWI010000125.1:0-1448 GCA_964400825.1 uncultured Anaerolineae bacterium
ACTCCAGGGTGAAACTTTCGCCGATTCTAATCCTTCCACCGCCTCCGCCTGCGAAGACGGGTGTGGCCGAAGCGACCAACAACAGCGCCAACAGACAAACAAACAGAACCTTTTTCATCGTGAGTACCTCCTTTGTTTTTGATAGTTCTCTTGGAAAGAGTCGCTCTTCATACCACCTCCTACACGTTATTGACCACCGGCCGATACCCACCACGGCGTCCAGCCACCAAGCGAATCCAGAGGGCGGTCAAGACGAGGACGAGGAAGGAATAGCCTAGTAGGACCGGCTGGTTGAGGGAGGAGGAAAGGGCGGTGGTGACCAGCCAGCAAGCTCTACCCAGGGCCTCGGCGAGGTCGAGGAGTTGGGCCACCATTTTCGCCCCGTGGCTCAACAGGTAAGGCTCGGTGATCACCTGCCAGAGCAGGGCCAGCCACCTGATAGTCTCAGGCAGAGCCAGGGCCACCAGGCTCAGGCAGACTACCAGCAGCGCTGCCCCTGCCAGAAGCCTTTGCCTGCGGGCCTGGCGTTGGGCCACGCGCTGCATCACCCTGTCTGCGAAGCCTGGGGGCGGCTCCATCAACGGCGCATCAGCGAAGAGTCGTGAGACTCGCTGCATGGACTCCCATTCCTCCTGGCAAGTTGGGCACCGCCTGAGATGCTCTTCCAGGCAGCGGGCCTCGCTCTGAGTTAAACTCTGATCCAGCGCTAACGACATTAACCGACCTACATCCTGACAACTCGTCATCTTTCATCCCTCCGCCACAGCCCTCTGAGCTAGGCTCACCGCCCGCTTGTTCTGGTGGGCCAGTGTCCCCTGGGCCAGCATCCGCCGCGCTCGGTATAGCGTGGACTTCACCGCGCTCTCGGTAGTCTCCGTCGCCTCAGCGATCTCTTGATAGGAAAGGTCATGCCAATAGTGCAGGATCACCGCCGCCCTGTAGTGAGGAGGCAGTTGGGCCAGCAATTGACGTACTTCGTCGCGCTCCTCGCTTCGGATGACGACTTCCTCAGGCCGACGGCTGCTGGACAGCCAGCGCCAGGGGGGTAGTTCATCCAGTGACAACGCAAACCGTCGCTGGCGCAACCGGTCTATGCAATGATGAGAAGCGATGGCCAGAAGCCAGGAGGAGAACTTCCTCTCCGAATCGTAGGTGTTCAGGCGGGTGTAGGCTTTTAGGAAAGCCTCCTGGGCCGCGTCCTCGGCTTCGGCTGCATTGCCCAACATGCGATAGGCCAGGTTGTAGACCGCAGTCTGGTAGGCTTTCACCAGGCAAGCAAAGGCTTCCTGATCGCCCGCCAGGGCTTGTTGAATCCAGACCGTCTCCTCTTCCATCTGCCTCCCTTTACTATATACGTATTATACCGCAAAAAGTTGCACCTTAAAAATTCCAGGGTGGGGCTCAAAACACTTGACTTTTCAAAGCAAACAGGGTATCCTATGAGGCAA
>CAYNWI010000125.1:1548-4489 GCA_964400825.1 uncultured Anaerolineae bacterium
CGAGAAATGAGGAATGAGGAATAAAGTGTACATCGCTATCGAAGGGGCCATCGGGGTGGGCAAGACCACCCTGGCCCGCCTGATAAGAGACGAGTTCGACGCCGAGCTGCTACTGGAGGTCTTCGAGGAAAATCCCTTCCTGAGCGATTTCTACGCCGACCGGGAGAGGTACGCCTTCCAGACCCAGATCTTCTTCTTGCTGAGCCGCTACCGACATCAGCAGCAGGTCGTCCCAGCGACCTTGCAGCGCGGCTCCCTCATCAGTGACTACACTTTTGCCAAGGACCGGCTCTTCGCCCACCTGAATCTGAAAGACGACGAACTGGAGATGTACGAGCGGGTTCACAACATCCTGGCGGAGAAGATCACCCTCCCCGACCTGATCGTCTATCTCAAGGCCGACACGGACACCTTGATGAAACGCATCGCTTTCCGTGACCGCACCTACGAGCGGGAGATGGACCGGGACTACATGGAGGCGGTACGCATGGCGTACGAGCGTTTCTTCGCCGATTACGATCTGGTCCCCGTCCTGCCCCTAGACACCAACGAGCTAAACATCGTTCACAACCCCCAGGACTTGGCCCAGGTGGTGGGCCGTATCAAATCGGCTCTGGAAGAAGGCACTTACCAGCGGCCTCTCCCACAAATGGACGATAGAAGACGGAAGATGGAGGACTCCCTGACCGACCGACCACCTGACCGAAGGAGGATGCAGGGATGAAAAGATTCATCGCCATAGCAGGCAATATGGGCGTGGGCAAGTCTGCCCTGACTCAGCTTTTGAGTGAGAAGTTGAGCTGGGAGCCCTTCTACGAGGCCGTGGACGATAACCCCTATTTGGCCGATTTTTACAAGGACATGAAAAAGTGGGCCTTCCACTCCCAGGTCTTTTTCCTGTCCCGGCGTTTGCGCCACCACCACCAGCTCCTCAACCGCCCCGATTCCGTGATCCAGGATCGCACGGTGTACGAGGACGCCGAGATCTTCGCCGAGAACCTCTACCGCCAGGGACACATGGGGGAGCGGGATTATCGCAGCTACCGCGAGCTGTACGAGGTCTTGACCATGTTCCTGCCGCCTCCCGACCTGGTCGTTTACCTGCGGGCTTCGGTGCCGACGCTGAAACAGCGCATCGCCATGCGGGGACGCGATTTCGAGCAAGACATCCCCACCGAGTACCTGGAGCAGCTCAACGAGTTATACGAGGAGTGGGCCAACAGCTTTACCCTGTGCCCCATGCTTACCGTGCCCTCTGACAGTCTGGACTTCGTCAAATACAACTCTCACATGGAGCTGGTCACGGCCAAGATCCTGGAGAGACTGCACGGGAAGGAGACCGTCGTTTTCGATTGAGAATAGAACAAATTCTGGGAGGTAAAGAAGTGAGCATCAAATGGGACGCCAACAAGAATGTAGCGGGAAACGTGTTCGAGGCCATCGGCCGCACGCCGTTGGTGAAGCTCAACAGCGTGACCGAGGGGGTGAAGCCCCAGATTCTGGGCAAGATCGAGTACTTCAGCCCCACCGGCAGCTTGAAAGACCGCATCTTCTACCGCATGATCACCCAGGCCATCAAACGTGGTGATCTGAGGCCGGGGATGACCATCATCGAGAGTTCCACCGGCAACGCTGGTATCGCCTGTGCTTTCGTGGGGAAGATGCTGGGCTATCAGGTCGTCGTCGTTATGCCCGCCGGGATGAGCGAGGAGCGCAAGATGATCATGCGTGCCTACGGGGCCCGGATAATTGAGACGCCGGGGGCGGAGAGCGACGTAGACCTCTGCCTGGAGAAAGTCGAAGGGATGATGGCAGCCGAGCCTGGAAAGTACTGGAAGGCCGGGCAGTACACCAACCTCGATAACATCGAGGCCCACTACACCACCACCGGCCCCGAGATCTGGGAGCAGACCGGCGGCGAGGTGGACGTCTTCCTCGCCACCCAGGGCACCGGGGGAACGCTGACCGGCATTGGCCGCTACCTGAGGAAGATGAAGCCAGGCGTCAAGCTCTTCGCCGTGGAACCGACCGAGGCTCCCATGCTCGCCAGGCGGGAGTGGGGCTCCCACAGGATCGAGGGCATCGGCGACGGCTTCGTGCCCCGCAATCTGGACCTCTCCATGCTCGACGGCATCGTTCTCACCACCTCAGATGAGGCTGTCGAGATGGGCAAGAGGCTGGCCCTGGAGGAAGGCATCTTCTGCGGCATCTCTTCTGGCAGCAACGTAGCCGCAGCCCTCAAGGTGGCCCAGCGCTATCCAGAAGCGGGGGTCATCGTCACCATGATCAACGACACCGGCCAGCGCTACTTCTCCACCGAGCTCTGTGGAGTCCGGAAAGAGATCGAGATCCCGGAGCGAGAGCACCCCATGGATGATTACACCAGGGAGCAGTTGGACAAGTACCAGGCGGGTTGGGTGATCATCGAATAGTAAATAAAACGCGAAACGTCAGGCTCATGCAATGTAAGACCATCACGTTTCACGCAGCACGTTTCACGGGGTTGTCTCTTGAGCAGGGACTTTGCACGAATGCAGAACTTTACCGATCTAGAATTTCAGCGCCCCACAAACAGAGACAATACAGGGCCATTGACGTACTCTTCCCCCACTGGGCATCCGAGAAAGGGCTCTTACTGAGCTTTCTCGGTGGTAATTGCCCCACTGGGGCAACAGTCCAAAAAAGACTGCAGAGTCCCTGTTAAGGAGGCCATGATGGGAACAAATAAGACGATCGTGAAATTGGCGCTGGTGGCTACATTCCTCTCTCTGCTATCCACCAGCGTTGAGGCCGCACCGCTTGGGGCCAGGGATGGAAGTGCGAGCGCGGGATGCAACCCTGCTGCGTCAGTAAGCATGTCTGCAGCAACGTGGGGGACGTGGGTGAGCACTATCAGGCGAATGGCCACAGGTACGGCCACCACGACGCCGACGAGCACGCC
>CAYNWI010000125.1:4589-7072 GCA_964400825.1 uncultured Anaerolineae bacterium
CCGACCAGCACCTTCACGCCGACATCAACCATCACCCCCACGGCCACCTCGACGGCGACGAGCACACCTACGGAAACACCAACCATCACCCCCACGGCCACCACGACACCAACTCACACCTCTACCCCAACGTCAACTGCAACCCCCACAGTCACCGCCACGCCCAGTCCCACAAATACACCCACCCCAACCAGTACTCCAACGCCAACTCCTTGCGATGATCTGATTCGCAACGGCGGCTTTGAGACAATCGGAGACTGGAGTATCGGAAATACACCACGCCCAGCAGACTACTCTATGGCTGTGGTTCGGTCGGGTTCCTGGGCCATGCGCCTGGGGATCACCCAGCAAAGCGATGCCAACAGTTATTCCTCCGTCTATCAGGAGGTGACCGTTCCTGAGGACGCAGCGAGGGTTGCCCTGTCCTTTTGGTACTATCCTCTCTCTCAGGATAGCATTGATTACGATTGGCAAGAAGCCCTGATCCTGGATACCAACCTCAATTTCCTTGCTCGGGTGATGAGGGTGAATTCCGACAGCCAGACCTGGACGCACCACACTTTCGACCTGGCGGCTTACAAGGGGCAGACGATCATAGTTTACTTCAATGTCAAGAACGATGGCGTGAGCAATCTCAAGACGGCCATGTACCTGGATGATGTGTCGGTGCAGGTATGGTGCTCGACAATCACCCCCACTCCTACGTCCACACCTACTGCCACCACGACGCCGACGAGTACGCCCACAGAAACGCCGACCAGCACGCCCACCCCGACTGGCACGTCACCTTCGACTCCCACCTGGACGCCTACGCCAACCGAAACTCCTGTGACTTACTCTCTGTATTTGCCGCTGATCTGGAAACACTATTGCCCGCCGGAAGCTCGGGCTCTCTGGGTGACCCGCTGGGATTACTCCAACCCAGAGGACATCCAAGAAATCGTTAATCGAGCCGCTAACGCCAACTTCAACATCGTGCTCTTCCAGGTGCGCGGCCAGGCCGATGCTTATTACGATTCCAACTACGAGCCCTGGGCGGCGAGGCTGACGGGCACGCTGGGCAAAGATCCTGGCTGGGACCCTCTGGCTACCGCAGTGGAGTTGGCCCACGCCGCCGGCCTGGAGCTGCACGCCTGGATCAACGTCTACCCCGCTTGGCTGGGCGAGACTCCCCCGCCCTCCACAACCCCTGAGCACATGTACAACCTCTTCAACGAGCTCTACGGTGACAACTGGGTGCAGTGGAACGACCAGGGCCAGCCCATGCAACTGAACAAGGACTATCTCTGGGCCAGTCCCGGTCACGAGGCCGTGTCCGAACACATCGTACAGGTTTGCGAAGACATAGTGACTAATTATGATGTGGACGGCTTGCACCTGGACCGGGTTCGATACTATCGGCCGGAGTACTCCTACGATCCGGTAAGCAGGGCTCGCTTTGAGGCCGAAAAGGCCATCAACCCGGCGCTAACCTGGGAAGAATGGCAGCGCTCACAGGTCACATCTCTGGTAAGCAGCGTATACGAAGTGATTTCCTCCAACCCCGACTTGATGCTGACGGCGGCGGTCTGGCCCGTCTGCCAGGACCAATGGGGCTGGATCACCTGGGACGGCTACTCCGGCTACTACCAGGATTCCCAGGGCTGGATGGGCACGGGGGTGATTGATGGCATCGCTCCCATGCTCTACACCATCACCGTCAAGGATTACCCGGATCGCTTCGACGTCCTGGTCCGCGACTTCGTGTCCAGCGCCAATGGTCGCCACGTCTGGCCGGGAATCACCGCCGATTACGCTTCTTTTGATGAAATCTGGTCGAGGATCGAGATAGCTCGTCAGGCTGGAGCAGCGGGCCAAGCCATCTTTTCCTACTCCCTCATCAACCAGTGGGACTATTGGGACGAGTTCCGCGATGGCCCGTATGCCGTCCCGGCCGATGTCCCACCGGTGCCCTGGAAATGATGCCAACCTCTCGTGTCATTGCGAGCCGAAGGCGAAGCAATCCCCACCCCGCGAATTGGAGATTGCTTCGGCACAAAAACCGTGCCTCGCAATGACACGGGTTGTGTGCCCAGACGCCAAAGAGCCGCTGACCACGGTCAGCGGCTCTTACCGTTTACAATCCGTAGCGGCAGCTATCTCTGCAAAATCTCCCCGGCCACGAGACAACGATGGCCGGTAAAGCCCTGGCAGGCCTGGGGCACATCCACGGGCAGCATCAGGCCGAGTTGAGCTAAGGCCCTGGCCAGGTGACAAAGGGGCAGGCCCATCACGCTGGCGTAGCAGCCCTCAATGCGCTCCACAGGGCTGAAGTTGTGGTGCTGGATGGCATAGGCCCCCGCCTTGTCCAGGGGATCGCCACTGGCCGCGTAGCGAATCATTTCCTCGTCGGTGTAGGCCCTCATCCAGACCACGCTCTCGGCCAGCTCCGTGATGGCCCGCCCAGCCCCCCCAATCTTGGGGGGGAGTGCCCGCCCCAGTCC
>CAYNWI010000126.1:0-7056 GCA_964400825.1 uncultured Anaerolineae bacterium
CCATCTCTTTGACCTTCTGCATGGCTTCATAGCCGTCTAAGGCGATAACAGTGCGATAGCCGCTGTCCTCCATGATGTCGGACAGGGTTTCACACATCCCCCCATCGTCGTCCACTATCAAGATGCTAGCTTTGTCGTTCATGCTTCCCCCCTTGGCAACCTCACCTTAAAGGTCGTCCCCTTCCCCACCTGGCTCTCCACTTCGATGGTGCCTTCGTGGGCTTCTATAATCTGTTTGCTGACCGCTAAACCTAAGCCGATGCCTTTAGCCTTGGTGGTGAACAGCGGCTCAAAGAGCTTCCCCAGGTTCTCCTCTGGAATCCCACAACCGTTGTCCTGAAATTCTGTGACGATGAATCCCTCCTCCGCCCTGGTGGCAATCTCCAGCTTCCCTCCATCGGATACGGCCTGCGCAGCGTTCAGAATTAAGTTGATGAAGACCTGCTCTATCTGGTCCGGATCAGCCAGGAGCGGTGGCAAGCTTTCCTCCAGGCTGGTGACTACTGTCACGTTATCGGGCACAAAGCTGCACGATAATGCCTCTTCCACCAGGGCATTTATCTGCACCTCCTTTACCTCCGGCGCCTTTATTCGGGCGAAGCCCAGGAGGTCGCCGATGATCTTGTTAGCCCTTGCTGTTTCCCTCTCTATGATCTTGAGGTGCTTCCCCACCTTCTCATCTGCTTCCCTGAGCTTCATATTGAGGTAGTAGATGGAGTTCTTGATGACCCCCAGGGGGTTGCGCAGCTCGTGGCCCACGCTGGCCCCAAGCTGGCCTATGGCGGCCAACTTCTCCTTGCGGATTAGTTGTTCCTGGGCTTCTCGGAGCTCTTTGGTGCGCTCTTCAACCATCTCTTCCAGTCGCTCTGAGTACTCCTTCAGTGCCTCCTCCGCCTGCTTGCCCTCGGTGATGTCCCGCACGATGACCACTGCGCAACCGATGGCCGTTCCCTTCCCCCAATCCTTCCACGGTTGGAGCCGCACCAGGACGTGACGTTTTAAGATATCGTCGTAGGCTTGGCATTGGGCGGGCTGACCCCGCAGCGCCTCCTCCCACGCTCCTTTCCAGAAGGAGTCGAGGTAGCAGGAAGAATCCGCGCAGCCGGGGTGGAGAAGTCCATGGAACCCCTGGCCATTCACACCCACCACCCGGCCCAGGTTCCAGGTTTCCACAGTGCGGTTGGCCCGGATAATGCGCCCTCGATCGTCTATCAGGCAAACGAGGTCGGGGAGCGAATCGGCCGTGGACTCCCACTCCTGCTTTGCCCGCTCGACCTGCTTCAGGAGCTCTCGGAGCTCTTTGGTGCGCTCATCCACCATCTCTTCCAGCCGCTCCGAGTACTCCCTCAACGCCTCCTCCGCCTGCTTGCGTTGCAGCGCCACCGATGCCTGGTTGGCAAAGGTCTCGATGATGTTCCTGTTTCTCAATTCGGTCTCTCTGCGCAGCAGGATGGCGACACTGCCGAGCAGGTTCCCTTCCTCGACAAAACCCAGCGCATATACGTCGCCCAGGCCGAGGAACTTCTCCAGCGCCTGGCAAACGGGCCTTGGGATTCCAGGGGAAAGATCGTATATGCCTCCGGGCACCTTCAGCAGTTTGCCGCGAGAGAGCTGGCGCTTCGCTTCGTCGTCCAGTTTGAAAGACATCCCAACGGGGTCCCTGCCCATGATGTTCATCACTGCCCTGGTGCGTTTTCCAAACCCCAGGAGTGTATGAACACAAAGGCTATCGGATTCCTCATCGAACGAGTTGACGACAACAATAGCGTTGTCAGTAAGCTCTATGATCTTCTCCCCTATCAGCCGGTAGATGTCCTCCCCCAGCGGGAGCTCAACGAACTCCGTGGCTGCTTGGGACAAAAAGCTCAGCTCACGGATGTACTGCTTCGCCTTCTCCTCTGCCTGCACCCGCTCGGCGATTTCGGCCTTCAATGCTTCGTTGGCTTCCGCCAGCTCTGACGTTCGTTCTTGAACTCGTATCTCCAGTTCATCGTGCGCTCTGTGCAGCGCCTCCTCCGCCCACTGGCGCTCCTTTGCCAGGCGGACTCTCTCCAACCCTCTTTCAATCCTCAGCCTCAACTCATCGTCAGAACAGGGCTTCACCAGGTAGTCATGCGCCCCCTCGCGCAAAGCCTCTATCCCTGACTCCAGAGAGGCATACCCGGTGAGGATCAACACCACCGCCTGGGGCGCGATCTCCCTGGCCTGCCTCAATACCTCAAGCCCGTCTACCCCCGGCATCTTCAGATCGGTCAAGACCAGGTCAAAGAAACCCTGCTTCAGCAGATCAATGGCCTCTGAGCCACTGGCGGCTGTCACCACCTGATAGCTCTCATCCCCCAGTGCCCTGACCACGCTCCGAAGAGTGAATTCGTCATCATCTACCACCAGGACTTTGTTTTGCCTTTCCACGTTGCCCTACCTTTCTCGTTGATACGCTGGCAAGTTGATGGTGAAGGTGCTCCCCTCACCCACCTTGCTCTCCACCTCAATGCTGCCTTCGTGGGCCTCGATGGTCTTCTTGCTGACCGGCAACCCCAGCCCAATCCCCCTGGTCTTGGTGGTGAAGAGCGGCGTGAAGAGCTTCCCCAGGTTCTCCTCTGAAATCCCGCAGCCGGTGTCCTTGAATTCCGTGACGATGAATCCATCCTTTACCTTGGTGGCAATCTCCAGCCTCCCTCCATCGGGCATGGCCTGAGCTGCATTGAGGGTCAGGTTGATGAACACCTGCTCTATCTGATCGGGATCGGCCATCAGCGGCGGCAGGCCCTCACCCAACCTGGTGATCACCGCCACTGTGTCCGGCACCGCGGTGCGCGAGAGCGCGTCTTGCACTAGGGTGTTGATTTGGGTCTTCTGTAGGGTTGGCTCCTTGCCTTCTGTGAGGCTCAGGAGGTCGCTGACGATCTTACTAGACCTGGCTATCTCCCTCTCCATGATCTGGAGGTGCTTCTGCGCCTTCTCGTCCGCATCTCCCAGCTTCGTGCTGAGGTAGTAGACCGAGTTGTTGATCACGCCCAGGGGGTTGCGCAACTCGTGGCACATGCTGGCCCCGAGCTGGCCTATGGCGGCCAATCTCTCCGCGCGAAGCAAGCGTTCTTGGGCCTCGCGGAGCTCTTTGGTGCGCTCCTCCACCATCTCTTCCAGCCGCTCCGAGTACTCCTTCAGCGCCTCCTCCGCTCGCTTGCGCTCGGTGATGTCCTGCACGACGACCACCGTGGAGCCGCCTGTTATCCCCTTCTCCCAACCCCTCCACGGTCGGATCCGCACCTGGATGTGACATTTCAAGATATCGTCGTAGGCTTCGCATTGGGCAGGCTGACCCCGCATTGCCTCCTCCCACGCTCCTTTCCAGAAGGAGTCGAGATAGCAGGAGACATCCGCGCAGCCGGGGTGGAGGAGCTCGTGGAACTTCTGGCCCGTCACATCCGCAACCCGCCCCAGGTTCCAGGTCTCCACAATGCGGTTTGCCCGCATGACGCGCCCTCGATCGTCCACCAGGCAAACGAGGTCGGGGAGCGAATCGGCCGTGGACTCCCACTCCCGCTTTGCCCGCTCGACGTTCTTCAGGAGCTCTTTGATCGCCTCCTCCGCCCGCTTGCGCTCGGTGATATCTCGAATAGATGTCAGGTAGGCCCTTTCCCCCGCCCACTCTGTTTCCACCACGCGCATTTCCCCTGTGCCTATTTCTCCACCCCTGCGGATGATGTCAATCTCCATTGATTCGCCTGCTACAATGGGAAAGCCAAACAATTCACCCAGGAGTTCTTGTGCTTTGCGGCCAAAGAGGACCTCCGCGGTCGAGTTGACAAAACGCACTGCTCCCTCACGGTTTACGACGATGATGCCGTCAGCGCTCCTTTCTACTATATTCTGGAAGCTTGCCTTACTTTGCCGCAGTGCCTCCTCGGCCCGCTTGAGTTCGGTGATGTATTTGCCTTTCTCCCTATTTGTTGAATTTTCTAGTTCCTGAAAAAGGGACTCAGTAATTGTTTCTCGATTAATAATCCCGATAGGCACTCCATCCGCATCTAAAACCGCGAGAAAACTTACATTTTCCCCTTCTAATACTCTTAACGCCTCATCCGCCAAAGCTTCTTCCGTTATAGTACCTACCGGTTGTATTGGGCAGTCTAAGATAAGCCGCAAGAAAGGATAACCGACGAGTTCACGTGATGTTACTATCCCATTTATTTTGCCTTCTTCTTCGATCAGTAAGTAACCAACACCCTTCTTGTCCATTACGTTAACTGCTGACCCAACACTCTCTGAAGAAGACAATTTACAAAAATCGTTTTTCACTATTTTTCGTATCGGTATCATTTTACCCTGCAATCCATCCTTAAATCTCTCTTTTGACTGCTACTCTTATATCACACTTTATGGTTATCATACACTGGTTAGTCATAATTGCCTTTGACTCTTCAACTATTGCCTTGATTAGTGGCTCCTTGTCAGCCCTTGAAAATAGGTGTTTTTTGACTAATACGGCGTCTATCATATCGTCCCCCAGTTGGACAAGTTCAAATTGATCTGGCGCAACGGTATCTAGCATTCTTTTAGCTGCTTGCGGCCCTATAGCGCAGCGTTTCCCCAATACCAAAATCTCACCGGAAGGCGGAATATCAAAAGTTGAGAGTTCCATATCTAGCAGTGCCTTCCTACTTCTTCCGCTTTTCTTTTCCATCATAACTGCCTCCTTGGTTCTTTAATTGAATTCCCCCTGCGCTCCAGCCCTATCGAGAGTCGGCCGGCCCACTCCAGATCGAACCGACCACCATGTGCCCCCCTCAGCGTTTCCCGGATGATCAGGGCGTCGTCCTCGTTGTCCTCAATAAGCAAGAGCTTGATCGTCTTATCATCCATTCTTCTTACCAGCTATCGGTGGTCACTGATTACTCAGTGTTTACTGGTTACTGACCACTCAATGTCATTAAGATAAGGGAGCGAGCGTTGGCCGAGTAGGTCTGGGAAGACCGTATCGAGGCCACGCGAGCGGCTTTTGCAGCGCATCTCACATTGCACGGGCCGCGCCTTGGTCTCGATACGCTGGTTTCGATACACTACTCAACCCAAGCCGCTACTCGACCGGCGGCGCTTAACCTAATGACATTGACTGCCCACTGGTCATTCCTGGAACAGCTCGCTGATGCGCTCGATTTCTACGGGCGCCCTATGCATGGGCTGACCCGTCAGGATGCCCGTGACGTCACGGAAAGGCTTGCCGATGTGCATCCCCTGGCCGTCAATGGTGAACTCGCGGATGTCCTTGTCGTGCATCGAGCCGCGCATCTTGAGCACCGTCAGCCCGCGGCGCATCTCGCCGTACATCTCCACGTAGCGCAGCAGGATGATGGAGTCGGTGATGGTGGAGATGTGTGCCTCCGTGACGGAGGTGCCTCCCATGAGCGTCGGCGTGGTGGCGGTGAACAGCCCGACAATCTCCTCGTGCTTGATGAAGGAGGTCAGGCCGATGACGAACTCGCGGAAACCCTTGATGGACGAGACCCGCTCCAGGGCCGAGAGGCTGTCCACAGCCACGCGATTCGGTTTGAACTCGTCAATGATCGTCTTCATGTCAATGAGATGATCCTCCAGGCCCATCACCTCCGGGTACTCGCACACCACCTTGAGCCTGCCCTCCTCTTCCATTTGCTCAAAGTCAATCCCCCAGCCTTCGGCATTGCGGAAGAGCTGCTCCCGGCTCTCCTCGAAAGCGAAGAGCAGGCAGCGCTCGCCATTGGCCGCCCCGCCAGCGATGAACTCGGTCACCATGAGGGTTTTGCCGTTACCAGTAGCGCCGGAGACCAGGATGATGGAATCGCGGAAGAACCCGCCGCCGCACATCTCATCCAGTTCCTCGTTGCCCGAACTGATGCGGACACTGGATGACTTCTGCTTCAACTCGATGGCGGAGAGGGGGATCACGATGACGCCCTGGCCGGGCATGACGGTGAAGGGGAATTCTCCCTTCTGATGAGAAGTCCCCCGGAACTTGAGGATCTCCACTGTCCGGCGGCGTTTCTCCTGCTCCAGGACATTACGCAGGATGATCACGTTGTCGGCCACAAACTCCTCCACCCCGAAGCGGGCGATGTCGCCGTACTCCTGGGTTCGCTCCGCGGTCATGACGGCCGTGACCCCCATCTTCTTCAGCGCCGAGGCGATGCGGAAGAGCTCACCGCGCACCGTGGCGCTGTCGCTGAATTGGGTGAAGATAGCGCCCAGGGAGTCCATGGAGACGCGCTTGGCACCGACCTTCTGGATGGCGTACTCGATGCGGGCCAGGAGAGCGCCCAGGTCGTAGTCTCCCACGACGACGGTCTCCTGCCCCGGCTGGGGCGAGGCGTCCACGAAGGTCCATCGGCCCTCGGTCTCCCAGCTCCGGATGTCCCAGCCCAGGCCCAGCATGTTTTGGCGGATGTCGTTAGGGGACTCCTCAAAGGTGATGAAGACGCCGCTGTCGTCTGCTTTCTCGATCCCCTCGGCCAGGAACTGGCAGGCGATGACCGTCTTGGCGCTGCCGGCGGTTCCAGCCACCAGGGTGGTACGACCTTTGGGCAGACCGCCCTTAGAGATGTGATCGAAGCCTGGGATGCCGGTCTCCAGCTTCTCGATTTGCGGTTGTCTATCCATGGCGCTCATTCTTCCTCTCCTTTCTCTAGAGGTTGCATATCCAGCCCCAGCAGCACCTTCTCGGTGTCGGACAGATCGCCTATAACGCGCCGGAGAGGTGGCGGCAACATCTTGACCAGGGTCGGTGTGGCCAGGATCTTCTCGTCCTCCGCCAGTTGCGGGCGTTCCAGGACGTCAATGACGGCCATCTCGTATTGGCCACCCAGGTCCTCCTCACAAATCCGGCGCAGGTTGGCGATGGCACGCTCAGTTTTTGGCGTCTGCCCAGTTACGTATAGCTTCAACAAAACCTTGTCCATGATCTTTCTCCTCCCCTTTTGATCAGTAATCAGTTACCAGTCATCACTGGTTACCGATTACTGAATACTAGACATTATAGTAGTTTAATTTGACACGGGCGCAGGGTGGGGCTATACTTGC
>CAYNWI010000127.1:0-1308 GCA_964400825.1 uncultured Anaerolineae bacterium
CTCCCCTAACCCCTCCCTCCCAGGGAGGGGAAATGCGCTCCTCCCCCTGGCAGGGGGAGGTTGGGAGGGGGTGGGTTCCCCCAAGCTATCTGAGATCACCCTGACTTACATAGATTCCACCGCCGGCCCCGATTTGGCCCAGGCAAAGGCATCGGCTCGAAGCGCGGTCGCGGCCCAGGGCGTGCCCCAGCCGTCTATCATCCCCCGCTCTGGCTGGGGCGCCAACGAGAGCTACATGACCTGGCCGCCTGAGTATCATCCCGTGCGCAAGATCATCGTCCATCACACCGTCACCCAGAACTACGGCCCCGACCCGCCGGCTACGATTCGGGCTATCTATTACTATCATGCCGTGACCAAACATTGGGGCGACATCGGCTACAACTATCTGGTGGACTGGCAGGGTAACATCTACGAGGGGCGCTACGGAGGTCTTGACGCGGTAGGGCGCCACGTCGGTGGCCCTATGGTACCATGGTGCGGAATCTACGCTTACAACTGCGGCAGCGTGGGGATTGGCGCCATAGGCAGCTACGGCAACACTGTACCCCCAGAGCCCCCCAGCATCGAGCCGCCCCAGGCTTTGCTAGATGCTATCACCAATTTAGCGGCCTGGGAGTGTAGCCGCAGTCTCTTCAACCCCAACGAGAGTTCTTACTTCGTGGATATGACCACCCAAAACATCGCTGGCCACCGCGACTACAACGCCACCGCCTGCCCTGGCGATTACCTCTATGCTCAGTTGCCCTATCTGCGCGACCAGATTTGGCAGAGAATCCAGACCCACACACCCCAGTACCTGGCCCAGTTCCTCGATCACGACACGCCGACGGCCATGCTGCCGAACAGTACCTACGCAGTGAACTTGTCCGTGCAGAACGTCGGCACCCTGACCTGGCCGGCGGGTGGGGAACGCCCTGTGCGCCTGGGCTTCCATTGGTATGATGAGGATGGGTCGCCGGTGCTACTGCCGCCGGAGCACGACCACCGCACTCCCCTGGGCGCAGACGTGCCCTTCGCCCACACCGCGGTTTTTAGCCCGGCCCTGGTGACAGCACCTGAAGAGCCGGGCCAGTACACCCTGAAGTGGGACCTCGTCCACGAGGGGATTACCTGGTTCGCCGATCAAGGCAGCGCTACTCTGAATGTAACCGTCTCTGTAACCTCTCCCGTCACGCCGACTATCACACCCACGCCGACCGATACGCCGACGCCGACGCCGAGCAACACGCCCACCATCACACCCACGCCGACCGATACGCCCACAGCAACCAACACGCCAACTAATACACCTACGGCCACGCCGAC
>CAYNWI010000127.1:1408-4951 GCA_964400825.1 uncultured Anaerolineae bacterium
CCACGCCGACCAATACACCAACGCCAACCAACACGCCGACCGATACGCCGACGCTCACCCCAACCCAAACTCACGCCCCCACGCCGACTTCCACACCTACAATGACGCTGACGCCCACTGAGACTCCCTCACCATGCGAGCTTTACTTGCCTCTGATTGCCAAGAGCTATCCGCTGCCTACCCCGACGCCTACGCCCGTTCCCACGTATACACCCACACCGACCAATACTCCAACGCAGATTCCTTGCGATGAGCTGATTTGCAACGGCGATTTTGAAACGACGGAGTGCTGGACTATCGGGGATACCCCACGCCCGGCGGGCTACTCCACGGCCGTGGTTCGGGCGGGTTCCTGGGCCATGCGCCTGGGGATCACCCACCAGAGCGATATCGAAAGCTGGTCCTCCGTCTATCAGAAAGTGACTATTCCTGGGGATGCGGCGAGCGCTACGTTGTCGTTTTGGTACTATCCCCTCTGTCAGGATGACGTTGACGATTGGCAAGGGGCGATCATCTTTGACCATGCTTGGGAGCTTCTGGGCTGGGCGATGCCGAAAGCCTGCTCCAACAGCCAAACCTGGACGAACCACATCTTCGACCTGACGCCTTACAAAGGGCAGCCCGTCATTCTCTATTTCAATGTCTACAACGACGGACTGGACAATCTCAAGACGGCTATGTACCTGGACGATGTGTCGGTGCAAGTGTGCGAGTAAAGCTGTTTTCTTTTTTACCTGGCCTGTAGTATAATATGCGGCAGAAAGGAGGGAGCCATGAGCATTGAGACCGTCACCTATGGAAAAGTGACCTGGACCAACATCGAACGGCCAATGCCGGAAGATATTGAGGTGCTGCGTCGCAACTACAACTTCCACCCTCTGGATCTGGAGGACTGCTTGAGTAAGATCGAGCGGCCCAAGATTGACGAGTATGAGGACTACTTATTCATTGTCATGCATTTTCCGGTCTACGATCACGACCAACGCATAAGCCGACCCAGCGAGGTTGATTTCTTTATCGGGTCTGGTTACCTCGTCACCGTCCACGATGGCATTCTTGGACCGATCTATCAGTTGTTCGACGACTGCCAGCGCTACGAGCGGACGAGGGCCAGGCACATGGGACGCGAGGCCAGCCGCCTGCTCTACAGTGTCATAGATGCTTTAGTAGACTACTGCTTTCCCGTCTTGGATAAAGTGGATTCCAACATCCACGATATTGAGGAGGAGGTCTTCACCGCAGACATGCGGTGCGTCGTCCAGGATATCTCCATCGTGCGCCGCGATATAATCGCCCTGCGGCGAATCATCAGACCCCAGATCGCCATTGTCGCCAATTTGGAGCAAAAAGACAGGCCATTCATCCGGGAGGAACTGGACGTCTACTTCGGCGACATCGTGGATCACTTGAACAAGGCCTGGGATATACTGGAAGACCACCGCGAGGTCGTTGAAGGGTTGAGCGAGACCAGTGATTCCGTGATCTCCTATCGCATCAACGAGGTGATGCGCATCTTAACCGTTATCTCGGTCGTCTTGTTACCCCTGACCCTGCTCTCAGGCATCTATGGCATGAACATCCATTTGCCTCTGGCCAAGCATCCTCTATCCTTCATCTTCATCATCGGATTGATGATACTCACGGGCGGTGGCATGTTATTTTACTTCAAGCATCGGGGCTGGCTATAGCGGTGCCATTTGCTTCCCAATTGACAAGCCGGTTTAGCCGTGCTATAATACGGGCGAACCATTAATTGAGTGGTTGAGGAAAGTCAATGTCACAAGAGGAATCGAATTCTGAATCTGGCGAGTATCCTGGCAGTCCAGGGCGGTGCCACGAGGCCGCCTATCAACTCAAGCTGCCTATAGCGGGTCAGACCGACCATGCGTGATTGTCCCTGCCTGGGGATAACGTGAGGGGCCGCAGCCTGTCCTGCGGCCTTTTTGTTTGCCAGGAAGATTGACCATAAAGACCTTGCTCACCCTGTCTGTGGGAGCAAACACCGGAAAGAGGAGGCCCCAATGGAGCTATCACTGGTGAATGAGGCATTGGCGCGAGTGCGCGCTCGCCTGGAGGCAAACGACTTGGACGGGGCAGTGGCCATCATCAAGGCCCTGCGCCCTCCCGATCAGGCTGACGTCTTCGGCGAACTCCACTTGGAACAGCAGGAGGATCTCCTACCCCGGCTGGACGTGGGGGATGCCGCCGACATCCTGGAGGAGCTGGAAGATGAGGATGCGGCCCAATTGGCTCAACGCCTGGATGTGGGCACCCTGGCCCCTATCCTGGACGAGATGGAGCCCGATGAAGCCGCTGACCTGTTGGGCGACCTCTTGCCTGAGCACGTGACGGCCGCCCTGGCTCAGATGACCGATCCAGATGAGGTGCGCCCCCTGCTCCTGCACCCAGACGAGACGGCCGGCGGCCTGATGACCTCGGAGTTCCTGGTTCTGCGGCGACGGATGACCGCCGCTGAGGCCCTGGCCGCCGTGCGCCGCTGGGCCCCCGAGGCTGAGACAGGCCCCCACCTCTTCGTCGTTGATAAGGAGGGTCGCCTGTGCGGCGTGGTCAGCCTGTTGCAGTTGATCAAAGCCCCGCCCACGACCCTGGTGGCCGACCTGATGGCCCCCGACGTGATCCACGTGCGGGCCGACGCCGACCAGGAGGAATGCGCCCGCCTGATGGCTCGCTACGGCGTCATGGCCCTGCCCGTGCTGGATGAGTTCAACCACATGATGGGTGTCATCACCGTGGACGACCTGGTGGAGGTCCTGGAGGACGAGGCCACCGAGGATATCCAGCGCCTGGGCGGGGCGATGCCACTGGACCGACCCTATCTGGATACCAATGTGACCCGCGTGGCCTGGAAGCGGCTAGGCTGGCTGTTGCTCCTCTTCGTCACCGAGACATTCACCGGATCCGTGCTGCGCCACTTTCAGCAGGAACTGGACGCCATAGTGGCCCTGGCCTTCTTCGTCCCCCTCCTCATCGGCACCGGAGGCAACGCCGGCTCACAGACCACCGCGACCATTACCCGCGCCCTGGCAGTGGGGGAGATCAGACTGCGGGACGCGGTGCGGGTCTTCTGGCACGAGGTCCGGGCTGGGCTGATCCTGGGCCTGTTGATGGCTGCGGTGGCCTTCGCCCGTGCCTTGACCTGGGGGGTTACCACGCCCCTGGCTCTGGCAGTGGCGACTAGCATCTTCACCATCGTCATCTGGGCCAATGGTGTGGGAGCGATACTGCCCCTCCTGGCCGCCCGGGTAGGTATTGACCCTGCCATCGTCTCCGGGCCCTTCATGAGCACCCTGGTGGATGCCACGGGGCTGTTCATTTACTTCACCGTCGCTAAGCTGATTCTGGGCCTCTGAGGTGAAAACAGTGATGAGTTTGCTATTGGAGAGTGCCCGCCTTATGGGCTTGGAGCTAAGCGAGGAACATCTCAGGGCCTTCGAGATTTACTATAGGGAACTGGTGGCCTGGAACGAGAAGTTCAACCTGACTGCCATCACCGACTACGATCAGGTTCAGATCAAGCACTTC
>CAYNWI010000127.1:5051-7044 GCA_964400825.1 uncultured Anaerolineae bacterium
GGCTTTTTGGAGCACATCGTTAGCCGCCTGGGGCTGACGGGCGTGGAGGTCATCAAGGGGCGAGCGGAGGAGCTGGGTCGGGACACGACCCATCGCGAAGGCTACGACCTGGCTCTAGCCAGAGCCGTGGCCGAGTTGCCCGTTTTGGTGGAATACGCCTTGCCCTTCTGCAAGCTGGGCGGCCTTTTCGTGGCTCAGAAGGGGGCCGAGGGTGATGCTGAGGTGAAGGCGGCCGAAAGGGCCATCGCTACGCTGGGAGGCACTTTGCGCCGCATCGTGCACCTGGAGCTGCCACACCTGGCCGAAGCCCGTTCCCTGGTGGTCATCGAAAAGACAGCCTCCACGCCCGAAAAATACCCCCGCCGCCCAGGCATCCCCAGCAAACGACCTATCAAATCCCAATGACCAAATATCTAATATCTAATCCCAATTGTCATTGGATATTAGATATTGGGTATTCTCTCAATTCTTCCCTCTTGTACCCTCAGCAGAATGGCTTGAGCCAGAAAGTCGGGGCTGTAGGCGTTCCAATGGGTGGTGGTAAGGATGGCCTGTTGGCTATTCTCTACCGCCTTCGTCAGGTAGCGGCGGCGTGCCTCGTCTAACTCCGCCATGACCTCGTCCAGGAGCATGACGGGTTGTTCGCCCGTCTCCTGGGCCAGGAGCTTCGCCTCAGCCAGTTTCAGAGCCAGGACGGCAGTGCGCTGTTGGCCGCGGGAGCCGTAGATTCTCATGTCCACGCCGCCGACTAGAAAGCGCAGGTCGTCGCGGTGAGGGCCGATCAGCGACATGCCCCGCTGAATCTCCTCGCGGGTGATTCCTCGCAACTGCTCCAGGAAAGACTCCCTGATACTGGACTCAGAATATCCAATACCCAATCTCCCCTCCAACCCAAGTTCCAAAGGTATCTGGTAGGATTTTTCGGGCATCCTGATGCTCGGCTCGTAGCACAGGGACAGATGCTCGTCCTGGCCTGTTAACTCCAAGTGGATGGCCCTGGCCAACTCGTCTAGCTCGGCTATCACCTCCCGTCGGCGGGCGACCACGTGGGCTCCGTCTTCGGCCAGCTTCTCATCCCAGAAACGCAGTTGGTCGGGGCTGGTTCGGCGCTCTTGCACCTGGCGCAGGAGGTGGTTGCGCTGGGTTAGGACGCGATTGTACCGTCGGAGGGTGCGACAGTAAACGGGATCGAACTGGCAGGTGGTGGTGTCGAGATAACGTCGCCGTCCGCCGGGTGAGCCGGCCACCAGGTCAATGTCCTGGGGCAGAAAGAGGACTACGTTGAGCTGGCCGATGAGGTCCAGGACACGCTTGGGCACGCCGTTGACCCGAATCTGCTTCTTGAGGCCCTGGCTGTCCGCTTCAGGAGATGGCTCCTTGAGCAGAGTGATCTCCAGGCGCTGCAGAGTGTCGTCCTTCTGCATCCGGCCCACCAGGCGAGCGAAGGTCAATTCCTCTTCCTCGGCCAGCCAGTTGATCAGCTCTCGGTCGGCTGTGGCGTAAGGCGAGCGCGCCGTGGACAGGTAGTAGATAGCCTCCAGGAGATTGGTCTTGCCCTGGGCATTCTCGCCCTGGACGAGGATGATGCCAGGGGTGAGCTCTAGCTCCAGGCGAGCGTAGTTTCTGAAATTGGCCAGGGAGAGGTGCTTAAGATACACTTCGTGCTCCACCGCGAAGGCGACGAAACGCCATACTGTTCGGTTAAGCGCCGCCGGTCGAGTAGGGCAACGCTCTTCGTTGCCCGTATCGAGACCAGGGTGCTGACTCCAACGCAATCAAGCCTCTGAAAAACCGTTCGCTTGGCCTCGATATGGCCCTTGGTTTCGGTACGCTCCCTTCGATACGCTACGCTACTCAGGGCAAGTCGCTACTCAGCCTAAAGGGCCTACTCGGCCGGCGCTCGCTTTCTTATCCGAATGGTATTGCGATCAAACGCCCTCGGAGCTTGATAAGCGCGAGGGCGTTTGGCTTCGTTAACCCAAAGATCGCTATC
>CAYNWI010000128.1:0-7023 GCA_964400825.1 uncultured Anaerolineae bacterium
CTCAGCTCCAGCCAGCCCAGCCACACTTTCACGTCGCGTTTCTCGCCCAGCAACTCGTCCTGAGCTTTGTCGAAGGGCTGGTCCCCTTCCCCGCCACGAGCGCCGTGCGTCAGGAAGTAGTTCAGCCCGGCCATGACGGGTTTGCTTTTCAGTTGGTCAGAATTGAAGAACACAAACTGGGCATCCATGTAGTCGGCCAGCGGCCCAGGGATGAACGGCTCGTTGGCCCAGGGCTGGCGCCTGACGCCCTTGGCCCCTACCTCCGTCGCGGTCGCCGCCGAGAGAACCGAGGCCCCGATGACGACACCGTGATCGGGATTCTTGGCCACCCAGACCGGCGGCATGGTATCGCTGTCCCGCCCGCTGTAGGTGATCACTTTGATCTGCACCCCATCCGGATTCTCCGCCGCCACCTCGTTGTAGTTTCCGATCGCGCTGTTCCGGAGCGTGCATCGCGCATTCGGATTGGACAAGGGAATGGGCTTGCCGTTCTCGTCCGTCTTGCCTTCCCACCATTCGCCCTGGAAGTTGAAGCCACTCGTCGGGTGTTCCTCGCCGTTCCCGACCCAGTGCGGCGTGCCGTGTTGGTCAATCAGCACGTTCGTCCAGATCACCTCCGTGCCTTCTTCTCTCAGACACTTCATCAGGTACGGATCATCCTCGCGATTCACGTCCCTGACGATGCCAAAGATGCCACACTCAGGGTTGACAGCTCGCAACGTCCCGTCATCGGCGATCCACAACTGGGCCAGGTCGTCGCCGACGAAATCCGTGCCCGTCATGGCCGTGGTGGTTTTCCCGCATCCAGAAGGCGCGGCTCCGGCAAAGTAGGTCTTTCTTCCGCCAGGGCCGGTCAAGCCGGTGATGAACATGTGCTCCGACAGTTTTTCCTCTCTCTGGTAATAGGTCGCCAGATCAACCGCGAAGCGGTGATTCCCCTTCTTCAGCAGCAGCGTGTTGCCGGCATACGTACAGAACATCGAGAAGGTGGTCAGCCAACTCCTGTCCATGAACACTCTGGCGTTCGGCAGATCCTGCGGTCTGTTCGGCCCTTCGCTGTGAACGTTGGTCAAGAACAGTCCCGCCCGCTCTGCCTCCTCGTCAAACCGGTCGTAGACGTGGCGGTACAAAATATCGGCCGAGTGCATCACGTAGGTCGAGGTCGTGATCTCCAGCGCCGGGATGGCAGCCGGAGCGCCGATAGGCCCTCTGCTGAAGAAACCAACCAGCAGGGTCATCCCTCTCGCCATGCCGGTCATGTGGGTCTTGACGTACTCGTGCGCTTCATCGCGGAGGATGCTTTGGGCCAGCACGCTGGTCTTTTCACCCTCGTTCACGATGTAGTACGTTCTGTCAATGATCCGCGCCTGCTCCTGGGCCAGGTCGAAGTGGATGGTATGGTCTTTCATGGCCAGGGGCCGCTCTTCGCCTTTTTCCAGGCTCATCTCCCTGACTCTTTGGAGGTCCGCATCCGATCCGGTATTCACGAACACCGCGTCAGGATCAGTCATGGAAATCGCGTTGGCGATTTCCAGTAGCGCCTCCTCATTGGCGATTTTGTCCAGCTTGGCCAGGTTCTCCTGGTCACACCTGACCTCGAACAGCGCCCTTGCTTCGTCCAGGCCTCTGATCCCGCCGACTTCGGCCAGGATGTCCACGCCTTTTTTCAGTTCTAACATACCTAACACTCCTTCTCCTCCTGAAGTTTTGATATAAGGCTCTAGCACCCGTCCCCGAGTGCGTTTTTGGCGGCCCGAGGACGGGCCTTGGAGCTTATATCAAAATCCCAACAATCATAAATTGACCGCCCCCCCTCGAGCACTCATGGCTCAACGATGACGCTCACATTCAAAAGCAAAGTCATCGCCCAGATGGTACATCAGTGTGAAGGTGAGGCGCTCACCCTCAATGGTAGCGATCCCCGCGCCGCTCACCGGGTCCATCTCATCCATACCCTCGAAGCTGAAAACCATTTGATTCTCACTTTGCAGCCGGCCATCAATGCTCCCTGTTTGCAGGCCGACTTGGTATTCGCCATCAAAGTGATCTCCGGTCTGCCGAAGTGTGATGTACGGGGTAGTCTCCATGCACAGATAGTCGTAGTCAAAGTCAGGGCTTGACACGACCTGCCAGGTGCCTGTGAAATCCATTGATCTCATCCTCCAATTATTCTGACAGCAACGCAAAATCGCGCAGGGGCAGCACGTCAAACCGTTCTGGGGCAGCGCCGTATTCCTTCAACCAGCCGGGCAGTTGCCGCAGGTCCTGGATATGCGCTCCAGGCCACCCCTCGTAGAGACCCAGCGGATCGAGGTGCAGACCGGGGATCCCTACCCGGTTAGCTCCCCAGATGTCTATGTAGAACATATCCCCCACGAATACAGCTTCCTCAGGCCGGAGTCCCAGATCATTCAAGGCCAGCTCGTAGATGCCGGGCTCCGGCTTCTGGACTCCCACCACTTCGGAATCGTACACCCTCTCGAAATAGCCCTGCATCCCCATATCGTGCAACTCCTGCTCCACCCTGCCGTCGGCATTGGAGACGATGGACATGTGATACCCTTCATCCCTCAACTGACCGAGAGTCTCCACGATCCAGGGAAAGGTGAATTCCCAGAGATTTCGCTGCTCGTGCCTGGCTTCGGCTATCTGTGCTGCCCGCTCCGCGACCTCCTCCGGCAGGCCCGCCAATCGGAGAAGGATCTGGGAATAGGGTTCGGAAAGTCCCTGCAGAAACCGCCGGTGGGTGCTGACGTAGGTGTCGAACCAGTGGACGAGGCGGAAGTGCTGTTCGTAAAACAGCCTCGCCTCGACCTGGCAACCGTGCGCATCCGCCACCATTGACAGATAGTCCTGATCTATGAAGAGCAACGTGCCACCGGCATCGAGTAACAGATATGGTTTCATCAAATTGTGCTAACTCCTCTGCGCGTCCGTTAGTGGGACACCAACCCGGCCAGCCGAGAGATGCCCTCGCGGATCTCAGCCTCTGAGAGAGCGGGGAAGGCCAACCGCAGGAACCTCCCCCCACCGCCCTGGGGGAAGAAGCCCCGACCGTCGGAGAGGCTTAGCCCGGCTTCTTCGGCCCTCTCCCGGAGATTGACTGCGTTCATCGCCGGGGACAGAGTGATCCCGACAAAGAAGCCGCCTTCAGGCTCGGCCCAATCGGCGCCGGGCAGGTATTCCCGCAACGCAGCGGCCGTGGCCTCTAACCTGGGCTGGTAAATCCCCTTCAGCCTCTCCACGTTGGGCTCCAGCCATCCCCGACGGCAGAACTCGTAGGCGACGCCCTGGGCCAGGAGGCCGGGGGTAACGTAGGTGTCGCTGGCGATTTTCGCTACAGCTTCGATGATGCGCTCAGGGGCGACGAGGTACCCTACTCGCACCCCTGGACTCAGAATCTTGGTGAAGGATGAGAGGTGGAGAACTCGGTCTGGATTCAGGGTCCTCATCAGCGGCGCGTCGGAGCCCTGATATCGCAGTGCCCGATAGGGATCGTCCTCCAATATCCAGAACCCGTGCCTCTCCGCCAGACGGACGATTGCCTCCCGCTTGGATAGCGACGTGGTCACTCCAGTGGGATTCTGGAAATCGGGGATAAGGTACAGAAACCTCGGCGTCGCCTTCCGCAACTGGGCGGCCAGGAACTCCACGTCGAGGCCGTCGGGCTCCAGGGGTATGCCCACGACATTGGCTCCGTGCCGTCGAAAGATGGTGATGGCCCGGTCGTAGGTTGGCTCCTCCACGAAGACCGTATCGCCAGGACTCAGCAGGAACGTCGAGAGAAATGCCTGGATTTGGAGGGAGCCATTGCTGACCAGAACCTCTTCGGGGCTGGCTCCGTACCACTGGGCTATAATTCCTCGCAGCGGCAGGTAGCCAGTTGATTGGCCGTACTGCAAGACAGTGGCGGCATCGGCCGCCAGGATGGCCGCGGCGCACTGCTGGATTTCGCTTACAGGGAAGGCTTCCACACAAGGTACTCCCCGGTTAAAGCTGATGCTGGTGATCTTTATGCTCATAGAGTTCGGTCCCTTATTTTACAACAACCGCAGCCCGGTCGCCGTGGAGAATACGATGAGCAGTTGCCCCACGATGTAGGTCATCCACACCAGGTCGCCAATCAGCAGAAAAGAGCCTCCCTGGAACAGCCGGTGCCCCAGAAACACGTCGGAGACGAGAAACAGCACCGCGCCCAGCGCCAGCGGCGCGAAACGAGGTTCCTGCAGCGCCAGGCTCACCGCCAGCCCGGCCATGGCCGCCAGCAACAGCGCGTAGCCCAGCGAGCCGTAGCTGAGCACAGCGTCAGTCTGCGGCGAGCGGATCAGTGTCCACCACAGCACCACGGCCAGGACCAGGAGGACTGCCAACCCGAAAGCCCGCGCCCGGCCGCTCTGCAACCCCAGCACGCCCCCCAGCCGCAGGTAGCCGCTGATGTACAGCACGTGGGCCACGCCGAAAGCCCCCATGCCGAAGAGCACGTGCTGCGGCAGCGGCAGGAGTTGGGCCATGATCACGTCGCCCAGGAACGAGAAGGCCATGCCGAAGAAGAGAAGCGCGGCGTAAGCAGCCAGCGGCGTGCCGGCCGCGCCAGCCAGCCACCAGATCAAGGCACACGCCACCAGGATGGCCGACGAGAGGATCTTGTTAGGGCGAGGGATGCGGTTGATCCGTTCCTCGTCGAACTGCCCGAAGGCGAAGCCCAGGATCAGCAGCGCGGCCCAGATGGCCAGCAGCGAGCACAACAGCTTGACATGGGACATAGTGTTCACCTCTGGTTTTAGGGGTTTCAGGTTTCAGGTTTCACGTTTGCCAACCCGAAACCATGAAACCTGAAACCCGGAACTACTACAGGCTGTACTCCACTCCCAACCCCTCAGCGATCCTCCGCAAATCGGCGACGACCTTGGGATGCAGCGGGATCCCCTCCCGCCGTCGGCGCTCCTCTTCCTCAAACTCCTTCTCTCCGTGGATGTAGATCCGCTCTGCCCCCTCCGCCTTGGCGCTGCCCTTCAGCCGGCGGATGATGTCGTCCATGGTAGCTTCGAACTCGTCCAGGGGACGGAAGGCATCAACGCGGATAGCGCCGAAAAAGTGGCCTACGTTGGCGGGCAAGGGCCTGCCTGCTTCGTCTTGGGGATAGATGGTGGTGGCGTATCCCGCGCCAGCCAGCACGCCGCACAGGATGTCCACCAGGAAGGCCAGGCCGTAGCCCTTATGCCCCCCGTCCTCCTCTCGGGCACCGCCCAGGGGTAGGATGCCCCCGCCTGCCCGAGCCAGCACGTTCTTGAGAACGCGAGCGGCATCTGATGTTGGCACGCCTCGCTCGTCGGTGGCCCAACTCAGGGGAAGGGGCTTATCCTGGCGGTCGTACTCCTCCAGCTTGCCCCGAGTCACCACCGAAGTGGCCATGTCGAGCACGAAGGGCCGCTCCTGGCCAGCGGGCACGGCCACGCTGATAGGATTGGTGCCCAGCACGGCGCCCCGGCCGAAAGTGGGCACCACCAGCACGGAGGCGTTGGTCATGGAGACGCCAATCAACCCCTCCCTGAGAGCCATCATCGAGTAGTAGCCAGCGATGCCGTAGTGATTGGAGTTGCGCACTGCCACCAAGCCGACGCCCATCTCCCTGGCCTTGCTGATAGCCAGCTTCATGCCCCGCACGCCGACCGGCTGTCCCAGTCCGCCGCCGCCGTCCACCAGGGCAGTGCAAGGGGTCTGGTGCACAATCTCGATGTTGGGACGGGCTATCATCATTCCATCGCGCAGGCCGTTCACGTACCGCTTCAGGCGGGCCACGCCATGGGAGTCAATGCCGCGCAGATTGGCGGCGACCAAAACGTCGGCGGTCACAGCCGCATCCTCAGGCGGAACGTCCATCTTTTCGAAGACCTGGGCGCAGAAGTCGCGCAGGGGGGCAGGCCAAACCTTTATGCCCGCTTCCTCGCTCATGGCGATCACCTCGCTTGCTTCTCAACATCCAACAGTCGCTGCAGAGCGGTTATCGCCACTTCCAGCATTGATTCGTCAGGCTCTCGAGTGGTTAGCCTTTGCAGGGCCAGGCTGGGCGCCAGAACCACCGCGCTTATCAGGGGGTTGTCGCGGTGAGCAGCGCTGAACTTGATCAGCTCGTAGGTCAGGCCAGCGATGACGGGAATGAGAGCCAGGCGCGAGAGGATGCGCGGCACCAGCGGCGGTCGTCCCAACAGCGCAAAGACCAGGATAGAGACCACCGCAAAGACCAACAGAAAACCGGTGCCACAGCGCGGATGAGCTGTGCTGTAAACCTTGACAGCGTCCGGCTTCAGGGGAGCCCCGTCCTCATAGGCGTTGATGGTCTTGTGCTCCGCCCCGTGATAGGCGAAGACGCGCTGAATGTCGGGAATAAAGCCGATGGCATAGACGTAGACCAGGAAAAAAGCCAGGCGGATCAGCCCTTCGATGACATTGCTGACCAGCGACGAGGCAATGTGGCGGTCCACGAGTCCAATCAGGAACACAGGGCCGAGAAGGAAGACCCCTACGCCGACTACCAAAGAAAGGGCCACAGAACCCCAGGCAATCGGCCCGCTGAACTCGACATCTTCCTCCTCCAGGGCCACGTCGGCCGAGAAAAGCAGGGCGCGCATGCCCAGAACTAAGGCATCCCAGAGCACGATGATGCCCCGCAGGAAAGGCAACTTGCTAATCGGCCCGCCGTATATCCTGGCATTGAGAGGTTCATCGTGGATGATTATCTCACCCGCAGGATTTCGTACTGCCACAGCCACATACTTGGCCCCGCGCATCATCACCCCTTCGATGACCGCCTGCCCGCCGTAGTTGAATTCACTCAAGTTATTCACCTCCACTTTGAAATCGCACCTGATTGTACACCAGACGACACCAGGTGTCAACTTATGCTTTCCAGGTGAAGTGCGCCTCGACGCTGAAAGAGCAAAGCCCTGGTGGAATACACCTCTGTCGGACTGCAAACTTGACAACCAGGGGAAAAATGAGATAATCTCTAAACCAATAATTGAG
>CAYNWI010000129.1:0-5649 GCA_964400825.1 uncultured Anaerolineae bacterium
CTTTAGACACCGAAGGGTTCCAGGTCGGTCTGGCCTACGTTGACCAGAAATACAACCGCGAGGGAGCGCAAATCGGCGTCATCCCCCTCCCCCACGGCAAAGTCCCTCCGACCAAGCCGGTGGAGGAGCTGGCTCTGGGGGACAAGATGCTCCTCCAGGAGTGGGCTACAGTTCTCACCCGCTTCCCTGTGGCAGAAGAGTAGAGTGACCAATGACCATCCGACCAAGGACTATCTGACCAAAAGAAAGGAGATGCAAAAATGAAAGTAGATAAGAATTGCCGCTACACCGAAACTCACGAGTGGGTGCGGGTCGAGGGTGACCTGGCCACGGCGGGCATCAGTGACTACGCTCAGTCGCAGCTTTCCGATGTCACCTATGTCGAGCTGCCCGTGGTGGGCGATGTCTTCGACCAGGGCGAGGTCTTCGCTACTGCGGAATCGGCCAAAACCGCCGCCGACTGCTACATGCCTATAGGCGGAGAGATTACTGAGGTCAATGAGGGGCTGGCCGCCTCCCCTGGGCTGGTCAACGAAGACCCCTTCGGCGAGGGCTGGTTCGTCCAGTTCACCCCCAGTGAACTCGCGGAACTGGACGATCTGATGACGCCTGAGGAATACCAGGAGTACGTGGCCCAAGAAGAAGGAGGACACTGATGTCCTACATCCCCCATACCGACTCCGACCGAGCAGCGATGCTGGCCGAGATCGGGGTGGAGACCGTCGCTGACCTCTTCCTGGATGTGCCGAAGATCGTGCGCTACCCTGAGCTGAAGCTTCCCCCTCCCCTCTCCGAGATGGAGATCCTGGCGGAGCTGAGAAGCATGAGCGAGGAGAACGCCGACCTCGACCACCACGCCTGCTTCCTGGGCGCGGGGGCCTACAACCACTTCGTGCCCAGCGTGGTGGGTCACATCACCGGCCGCTCGGAGTTCTACACCGCCTACACTCCCTACCAGCCTGAGATCAGCCAGGGCACGTTGCAGGCCATCTTCGAGTACCAGAGCATGGTCTGCGCCCTCACGGGTATGGACGTCGCCAACGCCTCCCACTACGACGGGGCCACCAGCCTGGCCGAGGCAGCCATCATGGCGGTGAACGTCTCCCGAGGCAAACGGCGCAAGATCATCGTCTCCCCCGACGTGCACCCTGAGTACCGCGCCACCCTGCGCACCTACACCCCAGGCCCAGACCTGACGATCTCCAATCTCCAATACCCAATATCCAATACCCAGTTCGACGACGACACCGCCTGCCTGATCATCCAGAATCCGGACTTTTTCGGCCGGTTGCTGTCAGCGGATTCTGAGAACGGATTGAACGGATTAGCTGATGCAGTACACCAGGCTGGAGCGCTTCTTGTGGTCGTGGTGGATCCCATCTCCCTGGGCCTGTTCACTCCCCCTGGCGAGTACGGCGCCGACATCGTGGTGGGTGAGGGGCAGCCGTTGGGCAACCCCCTCAACTTCGGCGGACCCTACCTGGGCCTCTTCGCCTGTCGGGAGAAGTACATGCGCAAGATGCCGGGGCGGCTGGTGGGCGAGACGGTGGACACCGAGGGGCGACGGGGCTTCGTCTTGACCCTGGCGACTCGCGAGCAGCACATCCGCCGCGAGAGAGCCACGTCCAATATCTGCACCAACCAGGCTCTCTGCGCTCTGGCAGCCGGGGCTTACCTGGCGGCCATGGGCAAGAGCGGACTGCGCCAGGTGGCCGAGCTGTGCTACCACAAGGCTCACTACGCTGCCACGCAGATCGCAGCCATTCCTGGTTTCGACCTGGTAGGAGACAAGCCCTTCTTCAAAGAATTCGTCGTCCGCTGCCCCAGGCCGCCCAGTGAGATCAACCAGGCGCTCCTGGAGCGGGGCATCATCGGCGGCTACGACCTGGGCCGCGACTATCCCCACCTGGAGGACGCCATGCTGCTCTGCGTGACGGAGATGAACACGAAGAACGAGATTGATCACCTGGTAGAGGTTTTGGAGGAGGTGGCACTATGACCGAGCCGTTGATATTCGAGATCAGCTCGCCAGGCCGAAAAGCGGTATTCCTGCCAGAACTCGATGTGCCTGCGGCCGAGCTGCCGGCCGAGCTGCTGCGAGAAGACCTCTCCCTGCCTGAGGTCAGCGAGGTGGACCTGATGCGCCACTACGTGCACCTCTCCCAGCTCAACCACGCTGTGGACACGGGCTTCTACCCCTTGGGCTCCTGCACCATGAAATATAATCCGAAGGTCAATGAGGAGGCAGCGAAGCTTCCCGGCTTCACTCGCACCCATCCCTATCAAGACCACTGCACTGTCCAGGGCGATCTGAAGCTCATGTACGAGCTCCAGGAGTATCTGAAGGAGATTGGTGGCTTCGCTGGCATATCCTTGCAGCCAGCGGCGGGAGCTCACGGCGAGTTCACGGGCATTCTGATGATGCGAGCCTATCACGAGGAGCGAGGCGACACCAGGCGCACCAAAGTCCTCATCCCCGACTCGGCCCACGGCACCAACCCCGCCTCCTCCGCCATGAGCGGCTACCAGGTGGTGGAGATCAAATCCGACCAGCGGGGCAACGTGAATCTGGAAGCACTCAGAGCCTACTGCGACGACACAGTGGTCGGCCTGATGCTGACCAATCCCAACACCCTGGGCCTCTTCGACGAGCACGTTTTGGAGGTCTCCGAGATCGTCCACCATTGCGGCGGCTTGATGTTCGGCGACGGGGCCAACATGAACAGCATCCTGGGCATTGCCAGGCCGGGTGAGCTGGGCATTGACGTGATGATGTTCAACCTGCACAAGACCTTCTCCACCCCCCACGGCGGCGGCGGCCCTGGCTCCGGCCCCGTCGGCGCTTCAGAGCGACTGGCAAAATACTTACCAGGGCCGATTGTGGTCAAGGTAGAACGTGAAACGTCAAACGTGAAACGTGAAACGTCAAACGTAAAACGTAAAATCTCCAACTTCCAACCTCCAACCTCCAACCTCCAGCCCTACCATCTGAAGATGCCCTCCGCCTCCATCGGCCGGGTCAAGGCCTTCTACGGCAACTTCGGCGTGTTCATCAAGGCCTACACCTACATCAGGATGCTGGGAGCCGCGGGCTTGAGGCAGGTCAGTGAGGACGCAGTGTTGGCTGCCAACTACCTCCTGGCCAGGCTCAGGGAGGTTTACCCGCTGCCCTACGACCGCATCTGCAAGCACGAGTGCGTGCTATCGGGGCACTTGCCGCAGGCCCCCGACGTCCACACGCTGGACATCGCCAAGCGATTGATGGACTACGGCTTTCACCCGCCCACCATCTACTTCCCCCTCATCGTGCCCGAGGCTTTGATGATCGAGCCTACCGAGACCGAGAGCAAGGAGACCCTGGACGCCTTCGCCGAGGCCATGCTCAGAATCGCTGAGGAAGCCCAGGACAACCCAGACCTCCTGCACCGAGCGCCCCACACCACCCCCGTCACGCGGCTGGACGAGGTCAGAGCGGCCAGGCATCCGAGGTTGCGGTGGAAGCCTGTTTAGACAACATCACATTTGTCATTGCGAGCGCAGCGAAGCAATCTCCAAGTATGCTAGGGGATTGCTTCGCTGCAAACAGCGCGCCTTGTAATGACGCCTGGAGGGTGTGTTTCATTGCGTGCACTGCTGCTTGATGGAAAACTGAAGTTAGTGGATGACTACCCCACACCAGAGCCGCCGCCAGGCGAGGCGCTCATCCGCGTGAACGTGGCCGGGGTGTGCAACACTGACCTGGAACTGGTGAAGGGATACCACCAGTTCCGAGGCGTCCCCGGCCACGAGTTCGTGGGCGTGGTCGAGCGGGCGCCGGGCGCGGAGGCCTGGGAAGGCCGCCGCGTGGTGGGCGAGATCAACGTTGCTTGCGGCACCTGTCCTACCTGCCGGGCCAACCGACCGACCCACTGCCCCAATCGTACCACGCTGGGCATCAGTGGCCGCGACGGAGCTTTCGCCGAGTACCTGACCTTGCCCATCACCAACCTCCATCCCGTGCCCGACGCCGTCTCGGACGAGGCTGCCGTCTTCACCGAGCCGCTGGCCGCTGCCTGCGAGATCGTCCAGCAGGTGCACGTGCGCCCCACAGACCGCGTCATTGTCGTGGGTGACGGCAAGCTGGGGCTGCTCTGCGCCCAGGTGTTGGCTCTCACGGGCTGCCATCTGACCGTGGTGGGGCATCATCGGGAGAAACTGGAGATCGTGGCGCGGCAAGGCATCCCCACAGCGCTGGGTGATGCCGATGTCGAAGGAGGGGCCGACGTCATCGTCGAGGCGACCGGCCATCCAGAAGGGTACGCGGCCGCACGGCGACTCGTCTGCCCTCGGGGCACCGTCGTGCTGAAATCCACCTACCATGCTCCCTCTCAGTCCCCCCCAACTCTGGGGGGGAAGTTACAGAGACCGCTCGACGCGAATCTGACTATGGTCGTGGTGGACGAGATCACACTGGTCGGCTCGCGCTGCGGGCCGTTCGCCCCTGCGCTGCGGCTACTGGAGCGGGGACTGGTGGAGGTAGCCCCTCTGATCCAGGCTCGCTACACCTTCTCCGAGGTACTCACCGCCTTCGAGCGGGCAGCCCAGCCTGGAACGCTAAAAGTGTTGGTAGCGCCGGAGGCTTGACAGGGCAGTGGGGGGAAGTCTGTCGAATACTGAGGGGTAACAGTGCACTTCCAGTACATTCCGTACAAATGATGTGTTGCCCCATTTGGGCCTCGATCTGGGCACCGATCTCTTCGCTACGTCGCTGCCGCTCCTACTCAGCCAGCGAACTCGCGAGGCCATCACTTACTTCTTTACCACTACCGAAGTAAAATCCTTCTGGTCATTGGCACGTTCTTCAGCTCTTCACCTCCGCGTCAGCAGTCAACTAAAAGCTTCTCTTTTCCCCGCTCTCGGCAGATTACAGTTCGGCCTCAAGGGCACCATCGCACCTATCGGCCAAGTTTCGTTGAGCCATTTCCATTGCATCACATTAGGGGATGTTTGGCAAGATGCGGTTGACTTTCGGCCATAAGGTGGTAAAATAAAGGCGAAGGCAATGGGGTTGGGAAAGGAGATTCGAATGTCCAAAGGTAAACTGGTGCTCATTGATGGTCACGCTTTGGCCTACCGTGGTTACTATGCCCTGCCGCAGAGTTTGACTACCTCCCAAGGCGAGTTGACCAACGCAGTGTTCGGCTTCACCTCCATGCTGCTCAACGTGCTGCGCGACGAGAAGCCCGACTACATCGCCGTGGCCTTCGACGTGGGCAAGACTTTCCGCCACGAGGAGTACAAGGAGTACAAAGCTAACCGCATCAAGATGCCCGACGAAATGCGCACCCAGATGGCCCGCATCCAGGAGATCGTCCGCGCCCTGAGCATCCCCATCATCGAGGCGGAAGGCTACGAAGCGGACGACGTGCTGGGCACCCTGGCCCAGCAGGCGGAAAAAGAGGGCTTGGAAACGCTGATCGTCACCGGCGACACCGACACCTTCCAACTGATTGACGATCACACGCGGGTGCTGACCTCCCGCCGCGCCTTCTCCGATACCATCGTGTACGACCAGCAGGGCATCGAGGAGCGCTACGGCCTCCAGCCCCACCAGCTCATTGACTACAAGGCCCTGGTTGGAGACACCTCCGACAACATTCCCGGTGTGCG
>CAYNWI010000129.1:5749-6984 GCA_964400825.1 uncultured Anaerolineae bacterium
TTCAGGGAGCTGGAGTTCCGCACCCTGCTGAATCGGCTGCCGACGAGGGAACCCCAGTCACCCCCTCAACAGCTTCCCATGTTCCAAGAAGCTGAGCAGGTCGAAGAGGAGAGAGCAACTCCCACCAACTATCAAGTCGTGGGAGATGAAGAGGCTCTGGACAAGCTGGTGGCTCGACTGTCAAGAGCGGCGGCCATCACCCTGGACACGGAGACCACCAGCACCGACGCGATGGTGGCTGATCTGGTGGGCATCGCCCTGACCGACAAGGAGGGGGAGGGATACTATGTTCCCGTGGGGCACGGGCTGGGAGCAGGAGAGCAGCTTCCCCTCGATTACGTCCTGGAAAAGCTCAGGCCGGTGCTGGAAGATGAATCCATCGCCAAGTATGCCCACAACAGCAAATACGACCTCACCGTTCTGGTTCGTCACGGCGCGCAGGTTCAGGGCTTATCCTTCGACACCATGATCGCCGAGTGGCTGGCCGATCCAGCCAGCCGCAACCTGGGGCTCAAGAACCTGGCCTGGGTGCGGCTGGGGGTGGAGATGACGCCCATCACCGACCTCATCGGCAGCGGCAAGGCTCAGCTTACCATGGCCCAGGTGCCCATCGCGCAGGCAGCCAGCTATGCCGCCGCTGACGTGGATATGACCCATCGCCTGGTGAAAGTACTGGAGCCTGAGTTGAAGGAGAGGGAGCTATGGCCCCTCTTTACTGAGGTGGAGATGCCCCTGATTCCCGTCCTGGTCGAGATGGAGATGAAGGGGGTAAAGCTGGACGTGGAGTACCTGGGGGAGATGTCCCGCCAGCTCCAGGGGCAACTGAGCGCCCTGGAGCAGGAGATCCAGGAGACGGTGGGCTACGCCTTCAACATCAACTCCACCCAGCAGCTCAGCGACGCCTTGTTCATCAACCTGGGGCTACCGGCTAAGGGGGTGCAGAAGACCAAATCCGGCCACTATTCCACCGCTGCCAATGTGTTGGAGACACTCAAGGGACAACACCCGGTCATCGAACTCATCCTGGAACAGCGGGAGCTGGCCAAGCTAAAGTCCACCTACGTGGATGCCCTGCCGCTGCTGGTGAACGGGCACACGGGGAGGGTACACACCTCTTACAACCAGACGGGCACGGTGACAGGGCGCATAAGCTCGAGTGATCCAAACCTGCAGAACATCCCCATTCGCACCGAGGTGGGGCGGGAGGTGCGCCGCGCGTTCGTAGCCGAGGAGGG
>CAYNWI010000130.1:0-5710 GCA_964400825.1 uncultured Anaerolineae bacterium
TGCTCCTGGAGATAAAGCGGGTCAGGGTAGCCAGTTTCCTGCCCGCGCTGGCCATTATCCCGCTGCTGGTGGCTTTGTGGGAAAGGTGGGGGCTTCGTTGAGCGAGCTGCGCACTCCAAGAGGAGACGAGGAAATGGACATGATCGAGGATCGAAACAGTATGCGGGAGCACGAGCCCCATCCTCGCAAAATCGCCGTGGTCGGCGCTGGCAGGGTTGGCTCTACCTTTGCCTACGCGCTGCTGCTCAACGGCCTGGTGGGTGAAATCGTGCTGATAGACGTTGATCACAAGCGCGCGGAGGGCGAGGCGATGGACTTGAATCACGCCATGCCGCTCTCCCATCCTACGAGCATCTGGGCCGGCGACTATCCCGATTGCGCTGGGGCCGACGTGGTGGTCGTGGCGGCCGGAACGGCCCAACGACCGGGGGAGACGCGGCTCGATTTGGTAAAGCGCAACGCGGCGATTTTCAAGGACATCATCCCGCGCATCACTGCGTACAACACAACCGGCATCCTGCTCATCGCTACCAATCCGGTGGACGTGTTGAGCTACGTGACCTGGAAAGTATCGAGCTTCCCGTCTCGGCGGGTGATCGGCTCCGGCACCGTCCTCGACACAGCACGCCTCCGCTATCTGTTGAGCGAGCACCTGGGTGTAGACCCGCGCAGCGTGCACGCCCACATCATTGGTGAGCACGGCGACAGCGAGGTGCCGGTCTGGAGCCTGGCTAACGTGGCCGGGATGCGGCTGGACGATTTTTGCGACCGAGAGGGGTGCGAGCTCGGCCTGGAGACCCGGGAGCGCATCTTCCATCAAATCCGCGACGCAGCCTACGAGATCATCCAGCGTAAGGGTGCAACCTACTACGCTGTAGCCGTTGGGTTGCTGCGTATCGTAGAGAGCGTCCTGCGCGACCAACACACGGTCCTCGCAGTATCCAGCCTGGTGCCTGGCTACTGTGGCATAGAGGATGTCTACCTCAGCCTGCCAGCGGTGGTCGGTCGCGGCGGTGTGGAGCGTGTGCTGCACCTGCCTTTGAACGAGCAGGAGATGGAGGCTCTGCGTGAGTCCGCCGCAGTGCTGCGTGGCGTGTTAGAGGAGGTGGAAGGAAATGGGACTCTATTCAAAAACTCGTAGTAGTATTAGACAAGGAGATGAATCATGGCGATTTTAAGTGGAGACCTTCGCGACACGTTGCAGAAGGAATTCGAGGAGTTGCCAGGGAAGGTGAAGCTGGTGGTCTTCACCCAGGAGTTTGAGTGTGCGCACTGCCGCGAGAACACCTCTCTCGCCCAAGAAGTAGCCGCTCTCTCGGACCAGGTAGACATCGAGGTCAATGACTTCGTCCTGGACGAGAAGGTCGTCGAGCGCTACGGCGTGGACAAGATCCCGGCCATCGTCGTGGAGGGGGAGAAGGACTACGGGGTTCGCTTCTACGGCGTGCCTGCGGGCTATGAGTTCGCCTCGCTCATTGAGGCCATTAAGGCCGTCTCGGCGGGGGAGTCGGGCCTGGCTCCGAAGACCAGGGAGGCCCTGGCGGGGCTGAAGGATCCCCTCCACCTCCAGGTCCTCGTCACCCCCACCTGTCCCTACTGCCCCATGGCTGTGCAGTTGGCACACAGAATGGCTATCGAGAGCGACATGGTGCGGGCGGACATGGTGGAGGCCACCGAGTTTCCCCACCTGGTGCACAAGTACAACGTCTTCGGCGTGCCTAAGACGGTGGTGAACGAGGTGGTGGACTTCGAGGGAGCGCAGCCTGAGGCCCTTTTCTTGGCGCAGGTCATGAAAGCGGCTACGAAGTAGAGTTCAGAAAGCAAAACGAAAGGAGGACCAAAATGGACAAGTGGGAATGTTTGGTCTGCGGGTACGTTTATGATCCTGCTGTGGGCGATCCCGATAGTGACATACCGCCGGGCACGCCCTTCGAGGATCTGCCCGACGACTGGGTCTGCCCCGACTGTGGGGCCGAAAAAGACATGTTCGAGAAGCTAGAATAAAAGTAAAAAAGGAGGCCGAGGATGCACTTTGTGATTATTGGCAACGGTGTGGCTGGCATTACCGCGGCCAGGGCCCTTTCGGAGGGAGGGGGCAAGGTCGAGGTCTATGCCCAGGAAGCGCATCACTATTACCCCAGGCCACGCCTCCAGAGTTTCCTGGCGGGGGAGATCAAGCTGGAGGAGCTGCCTCTCTATCCCCCGGCCTGGTACGAGAAGCGGGGCATTTCCGTGCACCTGGGGGTTGAGGTAGTGGAGCTCGACCCCACGGCGAAGCGGATCGCCCTGGCCGACGGCCGCCAGGTTTCCTACGACCGGCTGCTCCTGGCCGCTGGCAGCAGTCCCTTCGTCCCGCCCATCGAGGGCGTGGATGGAGGTGGCGTCTTCACCCTCCGTACTATCGAGGATGCCCTGGCCATCAAGCGGTGGGCCGCAGGGGTAGAGCGAGCCGTGATCGTGGGCGGTGGGCTGCTGGGCCTGGAGGCGGCCAGGGCCCTGACGGTGCTGGGGCTGGGGGTGGCCGTTCTGGAGCGCGGGCCGTATCTTCTCCGCCGCCAGCTCGATGCCGAGGGAGGAGCCTTGATGAGGGAGCTGGTAGGGGCTATGGGTATCGAGGTGGTCCTGGAAGCGTCCTCGCAGGCCATCCTGGGCGACGGGACTTCCCCCCTAAAGTTGGGGGGGATTGAGGGGGGGCTTGCCACTGGAGTTCTGCTGGAAGACGGGCGGAGGATAGAGGGTGATCTGATCCTCGTATCGACCGGCATCCGCTCCAACGTAGGGCTGGCCCAGGAGGCCGGGCTGGAGGTCAACCGGGGGGTGGTGGTGGATGATCACCTGCGCACCAGCGCGGACGACATCTACGCCGCCGGCGACGCAGCCGAGTTCCAGGGTCAGGTTTACGGCATCATCCCCGCCGCGTTGGAACAGGCCAGGGTAGCGGCGCTGAACATGCTCGGCGAGGAAGCGACCTACCAGGGCACCGTCCCCTCCAACACTTTGCAGGTGGTGGGCATTGACTGCGCCTCCATCGGGATAATTCAGCCCCCGGAGGATGAAGGCTACCAGGAATTCAGGAAGGCCGAGGGCGAGGTCTACAAGAAGCTGGTGCTAAAGGACGGGCGGCTGGTGGGGGCCATTCTGCTGGGCGACAGGAAGGAGGTGGCGCCGATAGGCCGGTTGATCCGCAGGGAGGCCGACGTCTCTCGCTACGCCGAGAGGCTGTTGGATGACGACTTCGATTGGAAGGGATTGCTTTAGTTAGAAGGAGGTGTAAAACCATGAACAAGCAAGAGGAAGCCCTGGCCGTTCTGCGTCGGGCCATGGAGAACGAGAGGGAGGGGTATCGCTTCTACCTGGAGGCTTCGGAGCGAAGCCCCGACCCGGCGGGCCAGGGGACCTTTCGTACCCTGGCTAAAGACGAGGAGAGGCACCTGGCTATACTGCTGGTGGAGTACGATGCCCTGAGCGCTGGCGAGGGGTGGGTAGACCTGGAGGAGGTCATGGGCCGCGAGGTAGAGGTGGACATCACCAAGCCTCTCTTCCCTGGGGAAGAGCTGGCTGTACAGGAGACGTCCCCCTTCGAGGCGACGTGGGCTGCCTACGAGGTCGAGGCGCTGGCGGGCGATCTGGCGGTCTTGGAGTTTGGTATGGGGGTAGAGGAAGATTTCTACAAGATGTACGAGCAGGCTGCCGCCGAGACCGACGACCCGCTGGGCCGTCGGACCTATCAGTTCTTGATGAAAGAGGAAAACCGGCATTTCAAGCTCTTGCAGGATGCCCACGACTATCTCAGCGATAACAAGCACTGGTGGGATGACTGGGAGCTTCCCTTCTTCGAGGGCTGAGGGGCGAACAGGTGTGGGTGTATCGTGGCAGCAGAGATGAACGTGGTTCTGAATGGCTTCGCTCGCACAATCGTTGAACTCTATGGGGCAGCCGGCATCGAGTGGCTGAGTCGCCTGCCGTCCATCATAGCTGATTGTGAGCAGCGGTGGTTGTTGACGGTCATGCCCCCATTCGAACCCTTGTCCTACAACTACGTTGCTCCAGCTATCCGAGCGGATGGCACAGACGTAGTCTTGAAATTGGGGATTCCAAACCCTGAGCTTCTGACAGAAATCGAAGCGCTCCGACTCTTCAATGGTCATGGCATGGTCCGGTTACTGGATGCCGACCCCGATCAGGGTGTCCTGCTACTGGAGCGGCTCAAGCCCGGCACGCCGCTGTCGTGTCTGTCTGACGACGGGCAGGCGACTTCCATCGCTGCCCAAGTGATGCGCCAGTTGTGGAGGCCAGCGCCAGCAGAGCATCCATTTCCAACGGTCGCGAAGTGGGCTGCTGGTCTGAGGAGACTGCGCGAACACTTCGATGGCGGTTGTGGCCCCTTCCCCAGGGCCTTGGTCGAGGTGGCAGAGGCGCACTTCGCCGAGCTTATCGGATCAATGGCTGAGCCGGTGCTCCTACACGGTGACCTGCATCACGAGAACATCCTGACCGCTGAGCGTCAACCGTGGCTGGCCCTCGACCCCAAAGGGTTGGTCGGCGAGCCAGCGTACGAGGTCGGTGCTCTGCTGCGGAATCCGATACCACAGCTTCTTGCTGAGCCACAACCGGAACGTGTTTTGGCGCGGCGGGTGTATCAACTGGCTGAGGAGCTGGGGTTCGATCGAGAACGGCTGCTAGGTTGGGGAGTAGCCCAGGCGGTGCTGTCGGCATGGTGGAGCTTTGAAGACCACGGCCACGGATGGGAGTGGGGGATTGCTTGTGCGGAACTCTTGACTATGTTAAGGTAGGGGCGGATGACTCAGCAAACTGAACTGGATCAACTTTGCATCAACACCCTTCGCACCCTGGCCATGGATGGGGTGCAGAAGGCCAATTCGGGCCACCCGGGCCTGCCTATGGGCGCGGCGGCTATGGCCTATGTGCTGTGGACGCGCTTCCTGCGACATAACCCGTCCAATCTTGCCTGGCCAGACCGGGATCGGTTTGTCCTGTCTGCTGGGCATGGCTCCATGCTGCTGTACGGCCTGCTGCACCTCACCGGCTACGATCTCCCGCTGGAGGAGTTGCAGAGTTTCCGACAGTGGGGTAGCCGCACTCCCGGCCATCCTGAGTACGGCCCGACAGCGGGGGTGGAGACCACCACCGGCCCGCTGGGGCAGGGTTTCGCCAACGGCGTGGGCATGGCCATCGCCGAGGCCTACCTGGCCGCCCACTTCAATCGTCCTGGCCACAAGATCGTTGATCACTACGTCTACGCTATCGTCAGCGACGGAGACTTGATGGAGGGGGTGGCATCGGAGGCTGCGTCGCTGGCCGGCCATTTGCGCCTGGGCAAGCTGATCTACCTGTACGACGACAACCGCATCTCCATCGAGGGCAGCACCGACCTGACCTTCACCGAGGATCGAGGCCGGCGCTTCGAGGCCTACGGCTGGCACGTGCAGCACATAGACGGGTACGACCTGGAGGGCATCGCCGCTGCCATCCGCGCTGCCCAGGCCGATCCCCGTCCCTCGCTGATCGTCGCCCGCACCCACATCGGCTACGGCAGCCCTCACAAGCAGGACACCGCCGGGGTTCACGGCGCGCCGCTGGGCGAAGAAGAGTTGCGGCTCACCAAGGAGAACCTGGGCTGGCCCACCGAGCCGCCGTTCCTCATCCCCGACCCGGCCCTGGCCCATTTCCGCCAGGCCCTGGAGAGGGG
>CAYNWI010000130.1:5810-6879 GCA_964400825.1 uncultured Anaerolineae bacterium
GGCAGCACCTTCCTGGTCTTCTCCGACTACATGCGCCCCAGCATCCGCCTGGCGGCGATGATGGAGTTGCCCGTCGTCTACGTCTTCACCCACGACAGCATCGGCATCGGCGAGGACGGCCCGACCCACCAGCCGGTGGAGCAACTGGCCGCGCTGCGGGCCATCCCTCACCTCACCGTGATCCGCCCCGCCGACGCGGCCGAGACGGTCGTCGCCTGGCGGTTAGCTCTGGAACACCGCGAAGGGCCGGTGGCGCTGCTCTTCACGCGGCAGAAGCTGCCCGTGCTGGATCGCGCTGCCCTGGCTCCCGCCGGCGGGCTGGTGCGCGGCGCCTACGTCTTGGCCGAAGCCGATGGGGGGCGACCTGACATCATCCTGATCGCCACCGGCTCCGAGGTGCACGTCGCCCTGGCGGGGCGGGAGCGGCTGGCCGAGCAGGGGGTGAGGGCCCGGGTGGTGAGTATGCCGAGTTGGGAGCTCTTCGAACAGCAGCCCCAATCCTACCACGACGAAGTGTTGCCTCCTGAGGTGACCGCCCGTCTGGCTATCGAAGCCGGCGTGCCGCAGGGCTGGTGTCGCTACGTCGGTGACGGGGGCGAGGTGATCGGCATCGAACGATTTGGGGTCTCGGCACCATACAAGGTGCTGTGGGAGAAGTACGGTTTCACGGCGGAGAACGTTGTTGCCCGTGTTTTGGAGATGCTGGGAAAAGGATGATCTATGCTTCACGAACACAGTGCCGATCGTCTCGCCGAGCGTAGAGGGCTGACCCTGGCCATCGTCTTCACCGGTGTCATCCTGCTAGCTGAGGTCGTCGGCGGAATCCTGACCAACAGTTTGGCTCTCCTGGCCGATGCTGGCCACATGCTGGTTGACGTAGCCTCCCTGGTGATGAGCCTCCTGGCCCTCACCTTTGCCTTGAGGCCTCCCAGCGAGGAGCGCACCTTCGGCTTCCATCGCCTGGAGATTTTGGCTGCTCTGGCCAACGGCGTGACCCTGATTTTGATCTGTTTCTACATCTTCTACGAGGCCTACCAGCGCATCTTAGCCCCCAGGCCGGTGCAAGGGG
>CAYNWI010000131.1:0-3376 GCA_964400825.1 uncultured Anaerolineae bacterium
TCGGTGCCTTGCGCGTCACCTCGAACACTCCCGAATCGGCGATGGCGGTGTTGAACCCGTCACTGGCCAGCACCTGCACCTGGGCTTCGTCGCCCCCCGGCCAGGAGGTCGTGCTGGTGTGCAGACTATCTTCGGTCAGGTCAACCGCCAGCGGCCACCAGGACGTGCCGCCATCGTGACTGTACAGCACGGTGTAGTAGAGGGTATCCTCATCCTCGTCGCTGGCTGTCCACGAGATGGTCGTCGTGTCGCCCAACACCTCCCCAGCGAGGGGTGCGACGACGCTCACGGACGGGGCATGGGTGCTGGCCACGCGCTCGGCCAGCAGCGTGACGCCACGCCGCAGGACAATACGACGTGCTTCAGCCGGCAGTGGCAGCACGAAGGAGAATCTGCCCGTGCCGCTGCTCTCCCCATTGCTTGAGGTGGCGTAGGTCAGCGCAAAGCAATGGCGGGACAGGATAGAACCGGAGCCGCTCTGAAGATCCAGACAGTGGTCGCCTCCGGGATCGAAGGCGGGGAAAGGCCCTTCGCTATTGAACTGATAGGCAATGCCGAGCTCGGCGCTGCCGTCCTCAAACACGAGGCCGCTGACTAGAATGGCCGGCTGGGGTTCCGAACTGGCCTGGGCCAGCCTTGTCGCCTGCGCCTTGCTGTCAGGGTGTTGACACGACCCCGACGAGGAAGCCGGAGCGCACCATTGTCCGACTTTGGCCCACTCCTTGGAGTACTTGTTGCCAGCCAGCCTGCTCCAACTGTAGGGCGAGATCCAACTGCTGAACGGCAAGGGCGAAACCATGAAGTCCTCAATGGTCGCAGCCTTCGTGGACTTGCTCACCACGTCGAAGCCAATTTCCTGGATATCGGCGTTCCCCGCGAAGGGCCAGCAGGGGTCGATCCATTTTGGATCGCCGCCAGCGGGATGATCAAGACCTTGCGTATGTCCAACCTCGTGGGCCAGCAGGTCGCCGATGCCTCCATATTGGGGTTCGACGCCAAAGCCCGTGTTTCCCCCGCCCCATCCTATGTACGGATACCCGCCCCCCAGAGCGTTCTGCGGCAGCCAGCCAAAGATGACGTCAGGGGCCGGGGTAATCATCTTCTTCCGCCACGATTCCAGCTTCATCATCAGGTAGTCACCGTCATCGCACCGCACATCGGGACCGGCCTGATAGGACATGGTGGTGCCCTGGCTGTAGCTGACTGGCTGCGGATAGGTTCTCTGCATCAGCCAGGCCGCCCCACCAACGACATTGGCAGCGGGTAGTGGTCCCAGCACGGGCGGGTTGGGGTACGCGCCGCACTGACCGCCAGGTTTGTAGGGATCAACGAAGATCCACTTGACATTGAGCGGCTGGCGATTGTGGAGAGGCACTATAATAGAACCTGAGTTGTTGCTGTAGTCGGTCTCCAGGATCTTCTCGTCGAAGTTGACGTTCGCAGCGAAGGCGATGGCCATACCTGTCGGCGCTTTCAGGGCATAGTTTACCGATCCCGATACGTCAGCGCGCAGTTGGGCCAGGCTCTTGTTCACGGGCACGTCCACGGTCGAGGGCGCCCCTGGCCCATGCCACCAACCCCACCCGCACGGGACCGTTGTGCTCGTGCAAGGCGGGGCAACGCTATGGGTCAGGCCCACAGTTACCCCTTGGAGGACCGTGCCCTGGCAGCCGGTGCAACCGATATACACCCGCACGTAGGTGTCCTTGCCAGAGGTCAGTTCCAGATGATTGTCGGGGCACTGCGTATAACCCTGTGTGTCATCAAAGCACTGGATGGCCTGAGTCACCTCGATACCTAAGATATACAGGTCCACGGAGCCCCCACAGTAGAGGACGGGGGGGGCATCTCGCAGAGCGATGAGGTCAGGCGGCACCGTCGGCACAGGTTCAGGCCCCGACTGGCGCACAGTGAAGATGTTGTCTATGTGGTCGCCAGGCTCCGGCCCGCTGAAGCGGATGCGCCCCTCCGCCTCCTCGCCATCCGGACCGGCGGTAGCCTCCACAAGCTCCAGGTTCGGATCGTTCAGGGCCAGGAAGTAGTAGGCATGTTCCTCCTCAGGGTTCCTCCTCACCGCCAGCAGGAAAGACCCGTTGCGGCTGGTGTAGGCCGTCCCCAACAGCGTTCCCACCTCCGACGGACTGGAAGACGCGTACAGGCTGACCTGCGCTCCCCGCAGGGGCTCGCTGGCCTCCCCAACACTGCGGTACACCCTGCCAGCGAAGGTGTGCGTGCGGGAGGGCAGCGTCAGGGGGGCCACAGCCACCGGCTGAGAGAACTCTGAGGTATTGCCCTGCGGGTCGGTGACGGTGGCCGTCACGTTGGGGCCCGACGGCACGCCCAGCCAGCTCCAACTACCATCAGCCTCGGTGCTGACTTCCCCCTCGGGCTCCGCCCCCTCGTCGGATGGATCAGAGAAGATGCGCACCCAGCAGCCGCCACAGGTGGACGTGCCACTCACACCGAAGGTCCCGGCATAGCTGACCACAGGTGGCGTCAGCTCCATGTTGCCCCCGCCGTAAGTCTCGATGCCCAGGCCGCCATTGTCGGTGATGTGGTTAGAGCCAATATCGTTGCTCACCGCCCCATCAAACACTACCACCCCATGACCGCTGTTGTGGGTAATAAGGTTGTCTTCCAACGGGAAGGCAGCAGCCCCAACATAACGCCAAGTGCCACCAATATAGTTGTCATGAGCGCCGCAGCATACCCCGATCCCTGAGCCAGCGTTGGGCAGATCTGCAGCCCCGGTCGGGTCTGTACCGATGGCGTTTCCCGTCACCGTGTTGTCGCTGGCCTCGCCGGAGATGTGCACCCCGTCCATGCCATTGCCACCAACGACGTTGTCGGGTCCGACGAAGTTTTGATGGGCGCCATCGTTGATCTCCACGCCAAAGCGCGCGTTGCCCAGTGGGGCCGTCCGTGCCGAATTCAGGCCGATGGCGTTCTCCTTGACCACACTGCCCTGGGCCTCGCCTCCGCCAACGGACACCCCATCCCACTCATTAGACGCGATCACGTTGCCGGGCCCTACCCACGTATACTGGGCCATCCAGATACTTACCCCGTTGCCTCCGTTGGGCAGGGCGGCTGCGCCGCTGGCATCGGTACCGATGTAGTTCCCCGTTATCTGGTTGTCGGTTGCGCTGCTGCCCTCAACCCACACCCCATCGTTGTGGTTGCCGGAGATCACGTTGTCGGGGCCCACCACGTTGACCGCACCGTCCACAATGGAGACGCCTGTGCGGTTCCCTGCCGCGCTCGTCCCGGACGGATCGGTGCCGATGTAGTTGCCCATCGCCACATTGGAATCCGAGCCAGCGCCCTCGATGCGCACCCCATCGTCGCTGTTGCCGGAGATCACATTGCCGAGGCC
>CAYNWI010000131.1:3476-6793 GCA_964400825.1 uncultured Anaerolineae bacterium
CGCCCTCGATGCGCACCCCATCGTCGCTGTTGCCGGAGATCACATTGCCGAGGCCGGAGCCTGCCCCCACGTGGTTGTGGTGCGCTCCGTCCTCGATGAGCACCCCGTGGCTCTCGTTGTAGACGATCTTGTTGCAGGTGATCAGGTTGTGATGGGCGCCCGCGCCGTGAATCCAGACGCCGCCGCCTGTCCAGTGCCCAATGGCCAGGCCCCTGACCGTCTGGCTGCTGCCCAACAGCTCCAGCCCGCTGCCACTGGCACTGTCGCCCAGCAAGAGAATGGGCCAGCTCTCGGGACAGGGACCCGCCAGACGATCACCTGCCACCATCGTGCCTGGATCCACCAGGGCGGGCAGGGTGCTGGTAGGCTGAATTGTCCACCGGTCGGCGTCGTATCCTGAGTCTGTGGTAGGGATTTCGAAGACGATGGTGTCTGGGCCATCGCGCTCGTTGGCCTCACGGATGGCCTCGCGCAGGGTGCAGTCCTGCGTCTCGGTGCGCGGGTGATGGCACGCCCCATCGTCGTGGTCGGCCGTTGTGTTGACGATCAGTTGTGAGGATGCTACTTCTTCCACGTAGAACGTGTTATCCCCGTAGAAGCCCGGCTCAACGTTCGAGAAGTAGATGGATCCATCGGGCAACACCTCGCCGCCGCTCCCGGCCTCGACCTGTTCCACCCGATAGCGCGGGTCGCTTACCACCAGCAGATACTCGTTCGCCAGGGTCTCCGACTGATCGTACAGCAGGAAATCGCCTTCCGCGGCCGACTGAGTCCAGGAGATCTCCTCCCATTCGAGCTTTTTGGCCAACAGCTTGAGTTGTACACCGATCAGACAGGGGCCGGTCGGCTGGATCGCCGAGCACGTCTTGCCACCGAAGGTCATCGCCTGTATGGGTTGGGTGGGGGACGAGAATCCTGAGGTGTCGCCGTCCTTGGTCAGGGTGGCGGTGACCCACCTCCCCGGCGGCACCGTCCCCGCCCATTGCCAGGTGCCGTCGCTCTTCGTGGTGGTCGTGCCCAGGGGGATCTCTCCCTGCGCGGGCTGGGCTGCTGTGTGCACGACGTTGGTGAAGATCTCTACGATGCACGACGGGCACGCTGGGCTGGTTGTTCCCTTCACACTGATCAGGCTGACGTAGTTAATAGCGGGCGGTGCCAGGCGCGGGTTCGCGATGCCCTGGCCGACGTTCTCAAAGATGCTGTTCCAGGTCACCACGTTCAAGCCAGCCGCTGGGGAGCCGAACACGACACCATCCCCGTAGTTGTAGGCGATGACGTTCCCTGGACCGATGGTGTTGTCCGCGGTACCGTCAGACAGGTACACTCCCGAACCTGAATTCGGGTCAGCCCCCCCGTTCGTCAGGATGCCGATGCGGTTGTTGGCCACTGTGTTCTTCTCGGCGGTGCCCTGGATCGAGACACCGTGGCCGGAGTTCCTGACAATTACGTTGGCTTTGCTCGAATCAGACACATGGCCTATCCGGTTGTTGTTGGCCAGAATGTGCAGAAGAACCCCTGTGGAGTTTTCGGCAACGTAGTTGCTGACCACGACGTTGGAGTACGCTGCTGCGCCGATATTGACGCCAACAGTGTGATGGAGTATCTGGTTGTCGGTGACGGAGTTGTCATGTGCTACATCCCAGATAACCACGCCATGCCCCGATTGCGCGTGTTGCCAATTCCTACTGATGGTATTGCACCGGACCACGTTGGACGTGGCGGAATAACCCTTAATCACAACAGCATCAGTGTCCTCAGCCACAATGAAGAGGTTCTCCAGCACTGAAGAAGCGGCCGTCAGCATCAAGGGAGCCATGATATGGGTCTGTACTTTTATGACCTTGCAGTAGGGGGACCCGGAGAGTGATGCCTGTTTGTATCCCGGCCTGCCCTCAGCGGCAACGCCACTGCCATCAATGGTCGTCCCGTCGTCTGTGATCTCCGGCAGGGCTGTGAAAGCCACGATGGTCCACATCCTTGTGTCCGAATCGTAGCCAGGATCATCGGTGGGGATGTCGAACAGAATGGTGTCTGGGCCTTCCTCCGCGTTGGCCCGGCGCATAGCCTCCCGCAGGGTACAATCCTGCGTCTCGGTGCGCGGGTGATCGCACGAGCTGTCGTCATGGTCGGCAGTGGTGTTGACTATCCACGTGCGGGCCTCGCTGGTGGGCGTGGCTGTGGGGGTGGACGTCGCAGTGGCTGTCCTGGTGGCCGTCGGGGTCGGCGTAGACGTGGCGGTGGCTGTCCTGGTGGCGGTTGGTGTAGGTGTAGGTGTAGATGTTGCCGTCCAGGTGGGAGTTGGCGCATGGGTCCCCGTAGGGGTGGGCGTGCGGGTGGAGGTATGCGTTGGCGTGTTGGTGGGCGTGAAGGTCGAGGTGCGCGTCGGGGTGGGTGTGCGGGGGGGGGTGGGGGTGGTGGTTTGGGTGGGCGTGTTGGTGGGCGTGAAGGTCGTGGTGCGCGTCGGGGTCGGAGTGGGGGTGGGGGTGTGTGTCAGCGTCGGGGTGCGCGTGGGAGTATGGGTGGTGGTGGGGGTGCGCGTCGGGGTCGGAGTGCGCGTCGGCGTCGGGGTGATCGTCGGCGTGGGCGTCGGGAGGTGGTAGTTGACCACCAGCCGGGGCCGGTTCTCCATGTGATCCTTGCTCTCGAACGTCCGCTCGAAGTAGGTCGCCTCACCGGTGAGGCGACGAATATAGACGCCGTGGTTCTCCGTCGGGTTGCTCTGCCAGTAACTGGCCCAACTGGTGATTGACCGCGACTTGTACTGGTATGTTACGTTGTCCACCGAGAAGGTAAGGCCCGACGGATCTGCCGTGGGAAAGGTGCTCCACGTCACCGTGCTCTCCGACCAGACACCGGTGACGTAGTAGACTCCCAGTGACTTGGGATTGTCGCCAGCCGCGTACACCAGGTAGAGCTCCATCACGGCAGAGTCAATCACCGCACTGGCGGGCAGTCCAGAAAGATCGAACCGAAGCAGCACAACCTCCTCAGCCGATCCTTCAATCGCGTTGTACGACAGCTCCAAGTAATGCTCGTTGCCAAAGTTGGTGTTCGGCTGCACGCTTCGGACCGTGGCGTCGGCCACGGCGTACAGGGTGACAGTGCTCAGAGCCCTCTCGGTTCTGATGTAGGTCGGCTGACCCGCGGCCGAGCCAACGAACAACAGCCCTGCCACCGCTGCCACCAGCACGATGGTGATTAGAATCATTCCCCTTCGCATTTTTCTCCTCCTCTCCTCTTTCGCTCTTGCTGGCGATGAATATGACTGTCCTTAGCGGTATCGTGTTCCCCTCACTGCGATCATTATATCCTGAATC
>CAYNWI010000132.1:0-6755 GCA_964400825.1 uncultured Anaerolineae bacterium
CTTTTGACTGAACGATCACCTTTCGGTAACATTTTCATTTGACTTGACAGGATTAAACTACTATAATGTCTATTAGTTGATTCTCGGTTTTGGTACGGTTGTTTGTTCTGTTCTTAGTCATAGAACCTCTTAGCGGCACTAATGATCTGGTGTCAGATTCAACTCATAATGCAACGGCATATCGCAGAACTTACACACTGCGACACAAATGTGTCGCCTAACACGACCCATTCCGTGCTACCCGCCACTTTTGTGTCGTGTAACGTAGTAGCCGTTTGACACCCAACCCTCGCTTTCACTCCTCCCCCAGATACGCCTTCCTAACCCGCTCGTCGCGTATCAGCTCCTCCGCTGAGCCGGAGAGGATGGTGCGGCCGGTCTCCAGCACGTAGCCCTTGTCGGCCAGCCGGAGGGCGGCGCGGGCGTTCTGCTCCACCAACAGGATGGTCACCCCTCCCTCGTTGATCTCCTGGATGGTGTCAAAGATGGCCTTGACCAGCATGGGAGCCAGGCCCAACGAGGGCTCGTCCAGCATCAAGAGCTTGGGTCTGGCCATCAGCGCGCGCCCGATGGAGAGCATCTGCTGCTCACCACCAGAGAGGGTGCCGGCCACCTGGCCCTTCCGCTCCTCCAGGCGGGGGAAAAGCTCAAAGACTCGCCTGCGGTTCTCCTCAATGGCCGCCTTATCGCCACCCAGGCTGTAGGCCCCCATGTTCAGGTTCTCTTGCACGGTCAAAGTGGCAAACACCTTGCGCCCCTCAGGAGCCTGGGAGATGCCCAGGTTCACGATCTGGTGAGCGGGCACGTCGTTGAGCACCTGGCCATCGAAGACGACTCGCCCCTCGCGGGGGGGCAGCAATCCTGAAACGGTCCGCAAGGTGGTGGTCTTGCCCGCCCCGTTGGCCCCGATCAGGGTGACGATTTCGCCCTCTTCGACCTCCAGAGAGATACCCTTCAGGGCATGCACGTGTCCATAATACGAATGAAGGTTTTCGATCTCTAACAGAGCCATCTTCTACTCTTCCTTGCCTAGATAGGCCTCGATCACCCGGGGATTGCCCTGCACCTCAGACGGCGTCCCCTCAGCGATCTTCGCGCCATTGTCCAGGACGATGATCCGATCTGAGATGCCCATCACCACTTTCATGTCGTGTTCGATGAGAAAGATGGTGATCCCCGAATCACGAATCTGGCCGATGAGCTCCATCAGCTCGTTGGTTTCATGCTCATTCAGGCCAGCGGCGGGCTCGTCCAGGATGAGGAGGTGGGGATCAACGGCCAGCGCCCGAGCGATCTCCAGACGACGCTGGTCGCCATAGGGCAGGTTCTTGGCCAGCTCCGCCCGCTGGTCGTACAGATTCATAAACCGCAGGTGGCGCTCCGCCTCCTCACGGATTTGCTGCTCTTCGAGCCGCTGGCTCTTGGGCTGCACGATGGCTCCCAGCCAGCCGGCCTTGGTGCGGCAGTGTCGCCCCGCCATGACGTTCTCCATCACCGTCAGGTTGCGGAACAGGCGGATGGTCTGAAAGGTCCGCCCAATGCCCTGCTCAGTGATCGAATGGGGTCTGAGGCCCAACAGAGTCTGGCCGTTCAGACTGATTTCGCCTTCGTCCGGCGGGTAGATGCCGCTGATGAGGTTGAAGACCGTCGTCTTCCCCGCCCCGTTGGGCCCGATCATGCCCAGGATTTCACCTTCGTTGATCTCGAAATCCAACTGGTCAACCGCGGTTAGACCGCCGAAGGTCCTGGTCAGGTTGCGTACTTCTAATAAAGCCATGCCCTACCTCTGTTGGATATTGGGTATTGGATATTGGAGGTTGGATCGTTATCTAATTTCTAATCTCTAATTTCCAACTCACGGCGGAAGCGCTGGCTGGGCCAAAGGCCCTCAGGACGGAAGACCATCATAGCGATCATCGCCGCCCCGAAAATGAGCATGCGCCACTGCTGGATGTTCGACAGAACCTCGCGCAGGATCTCTGGCAAGACGATCATGCCTATTGAGCCCACCAGCACACCGGGTATTGAACCCGTGCCGCCCAGCACCACGATGCAAAACATGATCACCGACTCCCAGAAGCTGAAGCTCTCCGGGGCGATGACGGTCACCCAACTGGCGTAGAGGTTTCCCGCCACCCCTGCCCAGGCCGCGCCGATGGCGAAGGCCAGGAGCTTCACCTGCACGGTGTCAATCCCCATGGCCTCAGCCGCCAGCTCATCCTCGCGCACGCAGGTCCAGGCTCGCCCCAGGCGTGAGTTCTCCAGCCGCCGCATGGCGAAGACGGTGAAGACCACGAAAGCCAGAAACAGGTAGTAGTAGTGCCATTGCTGGCGGAAGGTGAAGCCAAAGATAGCGGGCCGGTTGATACCGAAGATGCCATTGGGCCCTCCTGTGATCACCAGGCCGGTCAGCTTTTCCTCCAGGAACTGGAGGCCGGGGATCTTGGACAGAAACACCAGGCTGCTGGCGTCGTTGCGCAGGGCAATGCGCACGATCTCCCCAAAGCCGATGGTCACGATACAGAGGTAGTCGCCTCTCAGGTGCAATATGGGCCGGCTGATCAGGACAGCGAACACGGCCGACAACAAGCCAGCGACAGGCAACAACCAAAAGGTCGGAATGTCGTACCGGCTGCTGAGTATGGCTGTCGTGTAAGCTCCTACCGCATAGAAAGCAGCGTGACCAAGCTGAAACAGCCCGGCGTAGCCCAAAATGATGTTGAGGCTTAAACCCAGCAGGGCATATACAAAGAAGAAATTGGCCACCTGGGTCCAACGAACGCTCCGCACGATCCAGGGAAATAAGATGACCAGGGCGGCCAATGCCGAGTACAGATAGCGTTCATCCAATTTTCGCAAGCGACCGATCAAGTCTTTCAAATGAACTCACCCCCATCACAACTTCTCTGCGACTCGCTCTCCGAGCAGCCCCGTAGGCTTGAGGATAAGTATCAACACCAGCACCAGAAAGGCAATGGCGTTTTTCCAGGCATCGGACACGAAACCGGTGGCCAACGCCTCGATCACCCCCAGAATCAGTCCCCCGATCATAGCGCCTGGGATGTTGCCGATACCTCCCAGGATGGCAGCCGTGAACGCCTTCAGACCGTATCCCCACCCCAGGGTAAAGTAGATCCGCCCATAATAGAGCCCAACCATCATCCCGCCCGCCGCCCCCAGGGCAGGTCCAATGAGAAAGACCAGCATGATGATGCGGTACACATCAATCCCCATCAACCTGGCTGTGTCGTGGTCCAACGACACGGCGCGCATCGCTGTGCCCACCCTGGTGTACTGAACAAAGAAATACAGCCCCGCCATCAGGAGCGCGGCAATGGCCAACATCACTACCTGAATCAGAGAGACCCTCGCGCCGCCGATCTCCCAGATGACATCCGGGATGATGGCCTTGAACTCCTCAGGATACGTCCTGTACCTGGCCCCGTAGAGGAGCATCACCCCGTTCTGAAGAAAGATCGAGGCTCCCAGGGCGGAGATAACGGGGGGCAACCGCCCCGCACGATACAGGGGGCGATAGGCGATCCGTTCCAGCACGATCCCTATTCCCGCCACCAGGGCCATGACGATCAGGAAGATCAACAGGAGGAACAGCAAGCTGGCCGAGGCGCCGACATTGACCACCACTCCCATCAAAGTAACCAGGCCCAGGTAAGCCCCCAGCATGAAGAGATCGCCGTGGGCGAAGTTGATCAACTTGAGCACGCCGTAGACCATCGTATAGCCCAGGGCGATCAGGGCGTAGAACGACCCAATAGTCAAACCGTTTATTAACTGCTGAAGAAGTTGTCCCATAGGCTATTACTCGCTTTAGACTGTCATCAAACCAGGATTTGACACAATGGCAGGCTATAAAACGTAAAACGTGAAACGTGAGAGTTGAGAACCAAAGACAGTCATCACGTTTTACGTTTTACGCTTCACGTCTTACGTAGAGAGGGAGTTCAGAAGGTCTCCCTTCAAACTCCCTCTCTCGTCATAGCAGGGTCTACTTTACCAGCTCGAACTCACCAGCAGCGGTGATGATGTAGGCTTCGTGGACCGTGCCCAAGCGGTCGCCCTTCTCATCGAAGCCGATGATGTTGCCTGTCACACCGGGGTAATCCTTGAACGTGTTGTGCAGGTACTCGGCCATCTTCGCCGAGTCGGTGGAGTTGGTCTCTTCCATGGCCTTGACGATGACCTTCAGGGCATCCCCAGCCATGACCCACCAGACGCTGGCCGGTGGCTCGCCGTACTTGGCGACGAAGTCATCGTAGAACTTCTTGGCCACGTCGCCGGGGATGTCCTTGGGCAGCGGCTCGGTGGTGATGTAGCAGCCCTGGGCCGCATCCAGACCAGCGATCTCGATCATCTCCGGGTTATTGCAGGCATTGCCCATCACCCACTCGAAACTGGTTCCCAGCTCCTTGGACTGCTTGAGCAGCAGCCCTCCCTGCGGGTGGTAGCCAGTGAAGTAGACAACGTCAGGCCCCAGGCCATCAATCTTGGTCAGGATGGGCTTGAAGTCGGTGTCCTCAGGGTTGATAGCGTCGAAGATAACTACCTCCAGCCCAGCTTCCTCCGAGTAGCGCTTGGCATGTTCGGCCAACCCCTGGGCGTAGGTCGAGTTGTCGTGGATGATGCCGATTTTGCTGGCCCCCAGCTTGTCCTTCATGAAGTTGGCAGCGAAGAGACCCTGGCGGTCATCCAGAAAGCAGACGCGGAAGAAGCGCTGGAAGCCCTTTTGGGACAACCGGGTGGCCGTCGAGGACGGGGTGATCTGCAGAAGGCCGGCCTCGTTATAGATCTCCGAAGCAGGCTCGGTGCAGGTCGAGCTGTAGCTGCCGACCACTGCGGCTACACCCGCCGATACCAACTGGTTAGCGCACTTGGACGATTCGTCGGGCTTGCCTACGTCGTCGCACTGGACGATCTCGATCTTGCGTCCACCCAGTATGCCTTTCTCGTTGATCTGCTCTACTAGCAGGTCAACGACCTTGACAAAGCCCTCGCCCTCGTAGGCGTACTCGCCGGTGACAGGGGCCTGCAAGCCGATCTTGATGGACTCCTTGGCTGCGGGCTGGCAGCCAGCTACCATAGATAGCACCAGCAAAAGGGTAATCGGAACCAATAGCTTCTTAGACATGATTTGCTCCTCCTTATGTTTTTGATGTTTTTGAGCCGACTCCTGTCTCGCGGAGTCAGCTTCTGCCCCCCTGTCTCCAGTGGTCTAGGGAGGCCAATCCGATGTAGCTGAGCACGGCACTCTTTTGGCGTTCGCATCCCCCCTTTCATAGATTCAGACGCCATGCCAGGGTTGGAAAAGGCGTCACCACAATTCACGTGGATTTCATCAGGTTGATCCCATTCTAGCACAGAAATGCCCAGAAGTCAAAACCCCTCCGTCAAATCACCATCTTCTCTTCTGAGATCACCACCTCACCCCTGGCGAACCGCTGGTAGCTGAAGGGGTTATCCTCGTCGGACATCTGGCCGGTGATCATGGCCACCACGTAGCGGCTGCCCTCAGGGGCGGCCATGATGCCGTGGCCGCTGTAGCCCAGGTTGAAGAAAACGCCCGCGACATCGGGAGAGGGGCCGAGGATAGGCTTCGAGTCGGGGGTGCAGGTGTACTGGCCAGCGCCGAGGAAGACGCTTTCGCGGGTGAGCCGCCCCACTACCTCCCCCCAGAAAGGCGCCAGCTTCGACACCTCTTCAATGGCTATGGCCGGGAAGGCCCAGTCGGTGGGGACTTTCTCCAGAGGCTCGCCGGGCTCCTCAGGGGTGGCCCAACCTATGGTACCTCCTCCCACCTCAGGCCGCCAGTAGGCTCCCGAGTCAATAGTGATGGTCATGGGGGCATCCTGCGGGATCGCGGAGTCCTGGCCGATGATCACCTTCTGACGCCGCAGGAGGGTCAGGGGCAACTCCAGGCCCGCTAACCCGGCCACCTGACCAGAGAAAGGGCCGGCAGCGATAACCACCGTTCGGGTGGAGATGGGGCCGCGATTGGTCTCCACCCCCTCCACACCCTGGCTGTCAAGCTTGATCCCTGTGGCCTTGGTGCGCAAGAGGAACAGGGCTTCACTGCCTTTGGCAAATCCGTGGGTTAGCTCGTGGGCCGAGAGCCAGCCATCGCCGGCGCGGTAGGTGGCCGCAGTTACTTTCGGGGAAACCCAGGGGAAACGTCGTCGTACTTCATCGCCGCTCAGAAACTCCACGTCGTCCAGGCCGATGCTTTGTTGGTGCTCGACCTGAGCGCACAGGGTCTGCGGGGCTTCGGGAGCGTCGGTGTAGAAGAGGTAGCCTTGCTGGTGCAAGCCGATGTCATAGCCTGGCACGCCGATCACTTCGGGGAAGTTCTCGAAGACCTCGATAGAAGCCTTCATCATGGCCACGTTCTCCGGCTCGCTGAACTGCGCCCGGAAACATTCCTCTGAGGCCGTGGTGGTGAGAGTTGCCAGGCCCTCCCGCATCTCCAGCACTACCGTCTTCAGGCCAGCTCTGGAGGCATGGAAAGCAGTGGCCGTCCCCAGGATACCTCCGCCGATAATCACCACATCAGCTTGCCTGGGGAACTCGCTCGCGTCTGGGACGATAATCTTACCCATTATTTCCTCCTAACGTCATTGTTGTGAGGGCTCTTTTTGATCTCGTGCCACCCTGCGCAGGAATTATGCCATAACTTGGGGAATTAGTCAATTAGACAACGCGCTTTTCTCCGACCATCTCCTCGGCCTTGAATCTCTCCAACT
>CAYNWI010000133.1:0-1347 GCA_964400825.1 uncultured Anaerolineae bacterium
CTGTAACTCCTCCCCCTGGTGGGGGGAGGTTGGGAGGGGGTGGATTCCCAGCAGCAGGCTCACCCTCCCCTGGCCCCTCCCTCCGAGGGAGGGGGACGTGGCCCTGGCTCTTGTTGGCCTGGCTGCTGATACCGCTGGCCTTCGCCTGGCTGGTCAACCCTGTCATGCCTTTTTTTCAGGAGCGGTATCTGCTGGTCGTCGCTCCAGCCTTCGTCATCCTCGTGGCTCGAGGGCTGAAATGGCTGGGAGACAAGTCGCTCTGGGCCTTCGCTCTGGGATTGCTCTTGGTCATCTCCGCCAGCTCCTTTTCCTTGCACAACTGGTTCTTCGACGATGCCTACACCAAGGGCGAGTACGGGCTTATGATGGACTACGTGGGGGATCACACCCAGCAGGGCGATTTGCTTCTCCTGAACAATCCCCTCCAGGAGGCGCTGTTCGAATATTACCGTCCGCCTGGGGTGACCTATCGTCTTCTGTCCCGCGACGATCTGCGCACCGAACAGCGCACCGACCAGGCTTTGGCCGCCCTGACTGAAGGCTACGCGCGGGTTTGGCTGGTCATGTTCGGCTATGCGGAGCAATACGACCCCCATCACCTGGCGGAGCGGTGGCTGAACGACCACGGCTACCGGAGTTCCTACCGCAGCTTCCTGGGGGCTTACCTGACGCTCTACGTCATGTCACCCACCGACGTTAGCTCTTCGATGCAGCACACCGTGGCGGCCAATCTGGACAACAAGGCGCTGCTCATGGGCTATGGCCTGGTCGCTCAGGAGATCGAAGCCGGCGGGACCCTCAGGCTGACTCTCTACTGGCAGGCCCTGGCCGAGATGGACAGGCGCTACACCGTCTTCGTCCACCTGCTGGACAGTGACAACCGCATCGTGGCCCAGATGGACAGCGAGCCTCTGGGCGGCACCCATCCCACCACCGAGTGGCAGTTCGGCGAAATCGTGCGCGATAACTATGGATTGCTCATCGCGCCCGACACCCCGCCGGGGGAATACCTGCTCGAGGTGGGGATGTACTACCTGCCGACCCTGGAGCGCTTGCCCGTGCTGGACGCCTCAGGAGGTGCGCAGGACGACCGGGTGGTGCTGGGGAGAATCGCGATCCGTTAGCTTCACCACCTGCTTCTTCCTGAATCTGAGCCTGGGGCAATCGGTAAAGGGAGAAAGGGGACGTGATCGAGCGTCCCCCTCTCCCTTTTGCCCCGCTATGGATAGTTCTTCACGGTGATGGGCAGGTAGATCAAATAAGCCGGAGGTACAACTGTGCCCGTCGGCGTTGCCGTAGGCGTGCTGGTGGGGGTCGCAGTGGGCGTTGCCGTGGTGGTCGGCGTGG
>CAYNWI010000133.1:1447-6752 GCA_964400825.1 uncultured Anaerolineae bacterium
GTCGGGGTGGCTGTAGGCATGGTCGTACTGGTCGGCGTGGCTGTGGCGGTTGATGTAGCCGTCGGGGTGGCTGTAGGTGTGGCTGTGTTGGTCGGGGTGGCCGTTGGTGTGGAGGTGGCTGCTTCCAGCACCCCGCACCAGAAGCCGGAGCAGAGTTCGTAGCCTCTGTCTGCGCCAGTTCCCACCACTGCCTGGCCTATGGTAGTATCCAGGCTGTAGATACCTGCTTCAGCGCGTCCTCCCCCGCCACCGACGACCCACCAGTTGATGTCGAGGGCACCGTTGGCCCAGACAAAGCCAGCCAGCACCAGTCCGCAGAGGAGAGCGGCCAAACCAATCACGATTTTGGCTCTCATGGCTGCCCTCCCTAATACAAACCGTGATGGCCAAGCCGCAGCCTCACCCCGCCGATCTGGATGTACTTGGCGTCGTCCTCGAACTTCAACCGCAGGTTAAGGGCAAGGATGCCCTCGTCGCTGGAGAGGGTGTTGTTGGCGGTCGGGGTCAGGGTATAGCTGGTGGGAGTGTTGCTCGTCCAGTCCGTGTAGTCGGTTATCAGCTCCACGTAGCCATCAGCATCAGTCTGCTTCCACAAACACGTAATGTCAATATAGTTTTTCGTGCCATCCTCGCATTTGTAGTAGACAGTGAGCGCCTCAACTTTCACGTTCTGGCCATACAGGACGCCTGGCAAGGTGACCGGGATGTAGATAAACTTGTCGCCCGCTGTGCCTCCCCTCCAGATTCTCACCGCGGCATTTCCCAGGCAATCCCATCTGGTGGTGTCGGTATCCACGTTCTTGACAAACTCGATTCCGGGGATGAAGACGTAGGAGTCGGCCTTGGTCTCGATCTTGCCATCGTTGCTGACTCGGAACTCGTCCTCGCCGCCGTCCCCGCCGAAGCCCTTGATGAGAGTACCTGAGCCATCATTATCAACGACCAGGGTAGCATCGGTACTATCGTTCTTGGCCCAGATGGCTATGCCATGAGAGTTGGTGTTCTCGGCCTCTAAAGTAGCACCGGCATGATAACCACCGCCGCTCTTGGCGTAGACGGCGTGGCCGCTGGCGGCCGTGTTCTCAAAGTAGCCACCGTAGCCGCCAGAGGAATCGCTCTTGCCATAGACGCCATAGGTTTCGCCGCTGTTGGCAGTAGCCCAGCCGTATACCCCCGCCCCGCTGGTGGATGCGCTCAGGCCCCAGAGACCGTCAGCAATGCCACTGGCGGCGGTGTTCTCAGCCACCAGGGTAGCGGGATAGCCCACATTGCCTTTGATCTCCGCGCCCGGACGCAGACTGAGCGCGTAGGGCGCAGGCAGGATCTCTTCGCAGCCGATTTCGGTGCCGCCTACCTCCACCTCCAGCCACAGCCCCTGGCCGTCGAAGTTGTCGTGGTCCACGTCCAGATCCACGGTGAAGAGGCCGCTGGTCACCTGCACGCCACTCTTAAAGATGTTACTTCCCACCTGGGTAGAGCAGGTATCGTCCGAGTAGAGGCGGAAGGTCATATCCCGGCTGCCGGTCACCGGATTGCCGTTCTCTTTCAACACACCCTGGTAGCTGATCTTGCTCCCCACCGTCCCGGCGAGGCTGACGTCGCCCCCAGGCTCCGCAGAGGGTGGGCTGGCCACAACGCCTCCCGTGGCCCCGAGGAGAACCAAGAGGATCACGAGAGCTGCTCCCAAAGCAAATTTCTTGCGTAGCATTTTCTGACCTCCTTGACATGCTAGAAGTTTGATAAACTCTAACTCTCGTCAGCTATCCCCCTAGAGTCTTCGGTTCATCACCTCCTTCCCAGGGAAAAAGAAAGCATGGGGATGGAAATCCCCATGCTAAAAGCTGAAGTGCGCCCAGGCGCACTTCAAGTAAGAGCAACCAGCCGTTTTTGCCCCTACCCCTCAGCCGGCTTTGGCTTTTAGCCCACGAACTTCCATTCGCAGGCCCGCTATCAGGCCATGTGCTCCTCGGCGTAGGCCACCGCCTCCCCGACCGTGGTGATCTGCTGAGCATCCTCGTCGGGAATCTCTACCCCGAACTTGTCCTCGAAGGCCATGATCAGCTCCACCAGGTCCAGGGAATCAGCCTCCAGATCGTCGCGGAAGCTGGCCTCCAGAGTGACCTTCTCCGGGTCAACACCCAACACTTCAGCGATGATGGCCTTTACCTCCTCGAATACCGACATTCTCTCACCTCCTCTAATTGATGGGTAATAATTGGCCCCTATTTTACCAGCCTTAGCCAATATAGTCAAAAAACCATTTGACAAGAATCGCCACCGCTGGTAATATTGCATAGAATGGCCTAGTTACTTGAACACCATCAGCGGCAAAAAGTTACGGAGGTTTCAGCCCATGCACAACCAACGGAAATCAGAACACCTGCGCATCCTGCTAAAAGAAGACGTACGCTTCCGCAATTTGACCACGGGCCTGGAAAGGTACCACTTCGTTCATCAGGCCCTGCCAGAGATAAACCGCGACCACATTGACCTTTCCACCATTTTGCTAGACAAGCACCTGAGCGCGCCTCTGATCATCTCCTCCATGACCGGCGGCACTGAGGAAGCCGAGACAATCAACAAGAATCTGGCCCTGGCGGCGCAAATTCACGGTTTGGGCATGGGCGTCGGTTCGCAGCGGACCGCCCTGGAAGAGCCAGGTCTGTCTCACACTTACCAGGTGCGAGACGTGGCTCCCGACATCCTGCTCCTGGCGAACCTGGGCGCTGTGCAGTTGAACTATGGCTACGGCGTCGAGCATTGCCAGCGGGCGGTGGAGATGATCGAAGCCGACGGCCTGATTCTACACCTGAACCCGCTACAGGAGGCTCTCCAGCCAGAGGGCAATACCGACTTCTTTGGACTGCTGGCCAGGATCGCGGCGGTCTGCCGGGGGCTATCTGTGCCCGTGATCGTCAAAGAGGTGGGCTGGGGCATCTCCGAAGAGGCAGCTCGCAGGCTGGCGGACTCCGGCGTGGCCGCCATAGACGTGGCTGGAGCCGGTGGCACCTCCTGGAGCGAGGTGGAGATGCACCGCGTCGTCAGTGAGACCTCGCGCCACATCGCCGCCGCCTTCGCCGATTGGGGCATCCCCACCGCCGAATCCATCCAGATGGTTCGGCGAGCCGCTCCTGAGGTGACGTTGATCGCCAGCGGGGGCATCCGCACCGGGGTGGAAGCCGCCAAGGCCATCGCCCTCGGCGCCGACGCCGTAGCCCTGGCCACTCCCTTCCTGAAACCAGCCACCGTCTCACCTGAAGCAGTGGGGGAGAAAATCCGGGAGATACTGGAAGAACTGCGCACGGCCATGTTCTGCATTGGCGTTGGCAACCTCCAGGAGCTAAAGAACACTCCCCTGCAGAAATTAGGAGCAACCCCACCATGACCTTGAAAACCACCTTTGAGAGATACCTGCCCCTCATCGAGGCAGAGCTGCGGGAAGCCCTCGCTCCCCCTCGTCCCCGACTGGCATCCTTCTATGGCATGATGCAATATCACCTGGGCTGGGTTGATCGGGACTTTGCCCCTGCCAAGAGTGGCACAGGCAAGCACCTGCGGCCCATCCTCTGCCTTTTGGCCTGCCAGGCCACCGGCGGTGATCCCGACCAGGCCCTGCCGGCCGCCGCCGCCATCGAACTGGTGCACAACTTCTCCCTGGTCCACGACGACATCGAGGATAACAGCCCCCTACGGCGGGGCCGCCCCACCGTCTGGAAGGTCTGGGGCGTGCCCCAGGCCATCAACGCGGGCGACGGCCTGTTCGTTCTGGCCCACCTGGCCATGCAACGCCTGGCCGACAGAGGTGTGCCTCCTCAACGAGTACTCACCGCCTTGGAGATACTCGACCAGGCTTGCCTGGCCCTCACCAAAGGCCAACACCTGGATCTGAGCTTCGAGTCTCGTCTGGACGTTGATGTGGAGCAATATCTGGCGATGATCCGGGGCAAGACAGCCGCCCTCTTCAGCGCGGCCGCGCAATTGGGGGCCCTCGTCGCTGGGAGCGATCCCGAATCCACCGCCTGCTATCGTCGCTTTGGCCAGAGCCTGGGCCTGGCCTTCCAGATCGTGGACGACATCCTGGGCATCTGGGGCGATCCCCAGGTGACGGGCAAACCGGCCGCCGACGACATCCGTCAGCGCAAGAAAACGCTGCCCATCGTCAGGGCCTTAGGGGAGGAACAGAGGACTGAGAACCAGAGTTTGAGGGAGATCTATCAGCGGGAGATCATTGACGAGGATGCTGTGCGGGCGGCGCTCAAGATTCTGGAGGCCCTGGGGGCGCGTCGCTACGCGGAGACAATGGCTAACGACTACTACCAGCAAGCCCAGGCTGAACTCGACGCCACGGGGATAGCAAACGAGGCCCAGGACGATCTGAGGGAACTGGCCGCCTTTCTGGTCGAGAGAAAGTACTAAGAAGGGTTGCTGGCACAAGCAGGTCAGTGCGTCGTGACAGGCAAGTGTGGTGCGACGTAGTCCGTTCGATGGAACTAAAGAGCTACTCGTATTCGTAGAAACCTCGCCCGGTCTTCCTGCCCAGCCTCCCCGCTTCGACCATCTTCTTCAGCAGGATCGGCGGGCGATAGCGCGGATCTTTATAGTTCTCGTGCAGCGCCTCCAAGACGTGGTAGACGATGTCCAGTCCGATGAGATCGGCCAGGGCCAGCGGGCCCATCGGATGGTTGTAACCCAGCTTGATGGCCTTGTCCAGAGCCTCCTTTTCCGCCACCCCTTCTTGCAGGGCGAAGATGGCCTCGGAGACGAGCATGATCCCCACCCTGGTGGTGACGAAGCCAGGGAAGTCGTTCACCACCACCTCTTCCTTTCCCAGCCGGCGCACGAAGTCCGTGACCCTGTCCACGACCTCAGGCGCGGTTTCCATGCCGACGATGATCTCCACCAGCTTCATCACTGGCGCCGGATTGAAGAAGTGGATGCCGATGACGCGCCCTCTCGACTCAACGGCACTGGCTATCTGGGTGATGGGCAAGGAGCTGGTGTTGCTGCCCAGGATGGCGTCTTCGGAGACCAGGGCCTCCGCCTGGCGGAAGAAGTCCTTCTTGAGCTCGATGTCCTCGAGGATGGCCTCGATCACGATATCCACGCCGGCCAGGGCTCGGCCCAGCTCATCGGAGTAACTAACCCTCCCCCAAAAAGCATCGGCCTCCTCCTCGGTGATCCTCCCTTTGGCCAGCGACCTAGCGATCAGGCTCTGGTGATAAACCTCGGCCCTGGCCAGTGCCTCCGGGATGACGTCGTAGAGCCTGGTCTCGAACCCGGCCAGGGCAGTCACGTAGCCCACGCC
>CAYNWI010000134.1:0-6726 GCA_964400825.1 uncultured Anaerolineae bacterium
CCCCCCGTTCCCCCCAACTTTGGGGGGGCAGGGGGGGAAAAACAGTGGTCATGGTGACCCACAACATTCAGGAAGCCCTCTTTCTGGCCGATCAGATACTGGTCATGAGCTCCCGTCCGGGCCGCATCGAAGCGACCGTCCCCGTTCCGCTGCCACGGCCTCGCCGCCTGGAGATGTTATACAGCGCGGAGTTCGGCGTCCTATCCCAGCGGGTGCGGCAAGCCATCCGCTGAAAACTGGGGGCGATTTTCATTCGCCTCGCCCCTCCTCCGCCAGGCGTCCCACCAGGGCGTAGGCCAGGGCCGCGCTCTGTTCCAGCCGCTCCACCCGCAGTGGCATCTCTTCCTCTGAGAAAAGACCCTCCTCCACTCCCCAGGCGATCCGGGCCGCCGGCACACCCGACTGCAGGAAAACCCATTCGCTGTGACCGTACCACGTCGTCCCCACCTCGTGGTCCAGTTCCACCGCCAGGGCGTAGCCCCGCCGCATCAACCACGTGGGCGTTTCCACGCCCCACGGCGGTGGCACCTCGCCCCTGATGCGTGCCAGTTGAGCCGCCGCCTGCTCCGGGCTGTCCAGGTCAATCAGGATCAGCCTGCGCATCAACACCGGCCCTCCGGACGGCGCTGCGGGGGTCGCCGCCGGGTCGAAACGGCCGCTTAACCGCCCCCCGAACAGGAGCGTCTCGCCCCCCAGCGCCGTGTCCACGTTGATGGCCGCCACCACCTGCCCCAATTCCGCCCTGTGCTGGGCCAGATAGGTACCAGAACTCCAACGCTCAGTCGTCCTCTCCGAGCCCAGGGAGATGAAACGCACCGTGCGGGGCAGCGGTTCCCGGGCTAGAGCGCGAGCCAGCTCCAACAGCAGCGCCGTATTGGTGCTGCCTCCGTCGTTGGGCGGGTCCCACCCCTCGGCGTTGCGGGTGGCCAGCAGCCAGACTTCCTCGCCAGGACGCTCCATCCCCGGCAGCGTCGCCACGATGTTCTCCGTACCGACGGTCTCATATCGCCGCAGCCCCTCGAAGACCAGTTGGGCTTGCTCTCCTGTCGCCATCGCCTGGCGCACGATGGCCGCGTCCTCCGGGGTCAGGCTCACCGCCGCGGCCAGCGCCTCAGCCGGGTAGGTCTCCAACACCGCGGCCAGCCCCGGCAGCCGCTCGTCCTTCCCCCCCACCGTCGGCGGCGGCAGCGCCCGGTCTTCTATCACAACTATCTTACCCTCCACCTCTCCTGCCGACGGCAGTGCCTCGGCCGAGACGACGACCAGAGAAGCGGTGATAACCTCGCCGGCCAGGGCACTCAGGTGAGCCGCTGTGCCCTGGGGGATCACTTCGACCTTCCCCACCCGCAGGGCCACGTGGCGCGCCGACGCCAGGGGTGGGATGTTCACCTCTTCCCGCTCCACTGCCAGGCCGTACAAAGCCAATGTCTCAGCCACGTAGTCAGCCGCCTCTCTGGCCGCCTCGCTCCCCGGTTTCCGCTCCCCCATCTCCATCAGCACCTGTGCTACTTCATAGATACGCAGGCTCTCCACAGCTGCCTCCGCCGGGTGAACCGCTGCCGGCTCCACCGGGGGGCCGAGCGTCGCCGTGGGCGTCGGCACCGCCATCGGCTCGGGGGTCGCCGGAGGGGCCACGACCACCACCGCCGGAGCCGGCGGCACCTGCATTCGCCACCACACCAGCCCCCCAATCGCCAACGCGGCCACCGCCAACCCCGCCGCCAGCCGCACCGCCGCCTGTCGCCGCTCCACCACCGCCGGTCGCTGCCGGGGTAGCTCGTTGAGCGAGGAGACCGGCAGCTCCCCCGCCGCCACCCAGGCCGGATACCAGGCCGCCCCCGCGCTCGCCAGCACCGGCAGCGCCAGGCCGCCCAGGGCCACCCAGAGGGTCGCTTCTGGCCAGGTGGGTGAGAGGGCGGCGAAGCCGCCCAGGGCCAGGCCGCTCCCCAGCAGGCCGCCCAGCAGGCCAATCCAGGCCGCCTCGACCAGGAACAGCCGCACCACGTCCCCCGCCCGCCAGCCCGCCGCCCGCAGCAACCCCATCTCCCGTCGCCGTTCCCGGGCGTTGAGCAGCGTCAGGTCGGCCACCGTCAGCGCAGCCACCAGGGCGCACAGCAGGGCCACCGCCAGGTGGTAGCCCTGCACTTCCAGCGCCACGTGCTGGCCCAGCAGCGTCGCCTGCAGGAAGCGGCGCGCTGAGAGAGTCACCAGCCCCATGAAGGCCAGCATCGCCGTCGCCAGCGCCAGCAACAGCACTGCTGCCAGCGCCCGTCCCCGGCGGCGCAGCAGGTGGCGGGAGGCGTAGCCCACCACCGTCAGCCGGCCCAGCGCGCGCCCCCGCGCCCGTACCTCCCCCGCCTGCACCACGTGCGCCGGTGGCAGGACCACCGCCCGCCAAGCCGGCGCCAGCCCCCCCACCAGGCACAGCCCCACCCCCAGGGGCAGCACCAGAAGCGCCGCTTCTATGGGAATGGCCAATCCTGCCAGGTGGGTGAGCGCCAGGGCCAACAGCGCACTCGCCACCCCCGCCAACCCTCCCACCAATGCCTGCTCCGCCAGGATCAGCCCCACCACCTCCGAGGTGCGCCAGCCCACTGCCTTGAGCAGGCCCAACTCCCCCTGCCGCCCCAGCACCGAGAGGTAGGAGATGCTGGCGATGTACAGGGCGCACACCCCCAGCGTCAACCCCAGCATCAGGAAGCTGGTCCAGTGGGTGTTTTGCAGGATGGCGGTGTCCACGTTCTTCTTGACCCACAGTTCTTCGACGTAGCCAGTGGGTGGCACGTCGCCGTAGCCGGGGATGTGCACCAGCAGCGGTTGGGGGGAAGAGCCGACCATGACGTCCACCTCCAGGCCGGTGCGATCCACGATCTGTTGGGCCAGGGCCTCGATTTTGGCCCGCGCCTCGTCGTTCATCTCCTCAATGCCGGCGGCGCGGACGCGGATACAGGAGATAGGGGTGGGGCCGCCCAGCAGTTCGGCCAGTTCCAGGGGCGCCAAAACGAGGGGTGGGGTAGTGACGTAGCCGCCGGGGTTGAAGGTGGGTCTGAGGGGGACCGGTTCGGTCGGTTGGCCCGTCTCGTCGTACTTGAGCACCGCCTGGGGTGACAGGTAGGTCTCCAGCGGCACGGCGTTGGGGGCCAGTTGTTGCCCTTCCAGCAGCCGGGCCAGGTCGAAGGTGCCGACGGTCTTCAGTTCGAAAAAAGCCTCACGTGGCCCAGCTAGTAGATAGGATAACCGCCGGAAGGTGACCTCTGGGCCCTCTTGTTCCAACGGCATCGCCTCCAGGACAAGATCTGCTGTCACAGAAGCGGCAAGGACCTCTCGATAATGGATGGGGCTGGGCACGATGAACCCTAGTCTCAGTGAGACCGGAAACTTGCCTCGCTGCAACTGTGTCAGAACCGCCTCGTGCCCGGCAATGCTGTCCAGCGTGTGCTGCCAGACCACCTCGGCGGGCGACTGATCCAGATAGCTCCGTCCGCCTGCCTCGCGCAAGGCGTCCAGGGTCTCTTGGGTGGGCACCCCAGGGAGAGGCAGGGTGATCTGGCTGACGGTGTATTGGGTGGTGAAGGAGATGTAAGGATGGCTGTTAACCAGCGCCGGCACTGTGTAGCCGATTGCTTTTCGCCCATCGGGATACGTGTAGCCTGTTTCTTCCCCTTGCAACTCGTCTTCGGGCAAGAAATAGCGACCTTCCAGCACCGCTTCGTCCAGCCCAACCAAGGTTGCCTCGGCCTGGGGCTCGATGGCGGCAAGCAGAGCGCTGTGAGAGGTGCCGATGGGCAGTATGAGGGGCACTTTGTTTTGTCCAGGGAGAAACATCCCTGAAGGACCATCAAACCCCAGATCCACTGTACCTCTTACGTCAGGCGACGCGAGAGTGTAAGTTCTTTGCCGAAAAGGGATCGTGTGAAGACCATTGTCCACCAGTATGGTGCGCTCTACGCGATACGCGCCCGGAGAGAGCGGTTCTGTTTCGATGGCCGTAGAGACATTGAAGTAGCCGAGGATGGCAAGGGGAGCAGCCACTTCGACCTCGGGCAGCGCCTTGATGGCCTCGTACTGGGCCATGGTGATGCCCCCCGCCAGCCCGCTCTCGTAGTGGGCCTCCAGCAGGTTATGCTGGTCCTCGATGCGCGAACGGGAGTCTGTGGGACGTACCAACAGGTCGTAGGTGGTGCGCCAGTAGGCGGCCAGTTCCCCCGCCACCCGTACCTGGGCCGCCTCGGTCACCGAGGAGAGCAGGCTGACTCCCAGCGAGGCGGCCAGCACGCCCACCAGCAACAGGGCGGTGCGGTCGGCGCGGCCCAGGAGGGAGCGCAGGGCGTAGCGGAAGGTGTGGGGTCGCGCCACGGCGGCAAGGAGGAGCAGCAGCGCGGTGAGGGCTGCAGCGCCGGTCAACCAGGGCCGCAGCCGGGTCAGGATAGCCCTGAGGTCCATCACCTGGGGGCGCTCAGGCAGCCCGGCAGCGGGGGCGGCCTCTTCCGGCATGGGCGGGGGGAAGGAATAGGAAGTAGCCGTGGTACTGACAGCCAGCACGAAGAGAGGAAACACTTCGCTATCAAGGACTCGCTGGACGATGGCTACGGCTTGCACGTGCCCAGGGTCGGCACCGTCAGGCAGGGCCAGTTCGGATACCATGCTTGCCTCACCGCCAGGGTCGATATCATCCAGGAGATGCGGCGGCGACATGGCCCGCACCACGAAATGGTAACCATCCCGGCCAAGGTCCTCGTAGAGAACAAACAACAACTGAAGGCCCGTGGCTTGCTCCTCCCCTTTGTTTTCCACCCAGGCCTGGAGAGCGACTTGCTTTCCAGAGGTGTGCTGGTTCACTCGCACGTCTAGCGTTGGAGGGCGGGTGTTCTTCGCAATCGAGAGCAACGTCAACCGATGGTTCTCGTACGCAGCCATCTCATCGCGAACGCCATAGTTGGCGTAACCAGAACCACTGAAAGAGACAGGCACACGCTCCACCCCTTGAGCAGCCATCCTGCTCCTGGTCGCCGGACAGTGATATTCGTCGTCCAGGTGATATTCCAGAGGGATGATACCTTCGGGCCCCCGTTCAGCGGCCAATCGCTCCACAGCCTTGCTCATAGTCAGGCCGGCTTCGCTCCAATCGGCAGTAAAGACTTCGATGAGCACCGGCCAGGATGGTTCTTCCTGGGCATAGGTCGAAGCGTTGGTGGTCAGAGCGGCACCAACGATGAGGGCAATTATCAGGATCATGACGGTCGCTTTGGACTTTTGCGTTCGCATAAGATGTTCTCCTGCTTGATGGGGGGCTCTGCTCGCATGAACAGAGCCCCCCAGAGACGGCTCATGGGAAACAGGCCCTCCCCTTAGTCGCCACAAGGCGGTTCCGTACAGCCGTACCGCCAGTACAGATCACAGTCGTTGTTGGCACAACGCTGCCTGAGCAGATCCCCTGCATCCCGGCAACCACAACAGTTCTCGCAGACCGTGTACCAGGGCCCCCAGCAGCTGGGGCACTGGTAGTCCGGCTGTGGTGGTGGCGGTGCCGCGTTGGCCGTCGTCGCCGTGACCAGCGAGATCGCTGCTAGCAGGAACGAGGCTACCAGCATCACAGCCAAGATGCCCGTCAGCCACTTCTATCGCTTCATTGCCATTCACCTCCCTTCCAGTTGGATTTACCAGTAACTTTACCAGGCGCTCTGCCACCTCATTTGTGCATGCTACCGCCTCCTTTTCTCAGTCCTTACTATCCCCCGCCAACGCTTCCAGTTGCTCCAGCGTGCCGGCGAAGCCCGCGTTGACGATCACGCCCTCCCTGTCAATGACGTAGAAGAAGGGCGTCCCCGGCACCTGGTATTCCCTAGCGACTGTGTCCTGCCAAGTCAAGACGGGGAAACCAAACCCCTGCTCCTCCACTAGTTGCCGGTTCTCGTCCGTCGTGCCACGGGAGATCATCACCACCTGTACCTCCCCCTCGCGCTCGCTGAACGCCTTCAGATACGGCCATACTTCAGCGCAGGCCGAGCATTGGATCGAGGAAAAGACCAACAGCACCCTCTGGCCTACAAAGTCTCCTAACGAGATCATCTGACCCCTCGTGTCGGGCAGGGTGAAGGCCGGCGTTTCCGTTCCGATCTCCAACCCCTGCGGCCCCCTCATCGCCTGCAATGGTTGCAGCGCTGCCAACACCTCTCGCTGCAACTGGTTCATACGGATGAACAGGCCCACGATGGCCACCATCAACAGGATGACCACCCCCATCAACATCAGCAACAGCACCTGCGTTCTGTTCTCGCTCATCTTCTCTCCCTGCATTCTATCCTAAGCCAAGCCCAGACGCGCCCAGACAGCCTCCAGGCTGCGCTCTCCACCCAGGCGAGTCTGGTCTACGATGGCCCCGTCCTTGAGGAAATAGACCCGGTCGGCGAAGGCGGCGACCCGCGGGCTGTGCGTCACCACTACCACGGTGCGTCCCCCATCGTCGCACACCTGCCGCAGCAGTTCCATCACTTCGTCGCCCGCTCGTGTGTCAACGTTGCCCGTGGGCTCGTCAGCCAATACGATCGCTGGCTCGTTCACCAGCGCCCGCGCGACAGCCACCCGTTGTTGCTCCCCGCCGGAGAGCTGGGAGGGCAGGTGGCTGGCTCGCTCCACCAATCCCACCGCGTCCAACAACTCTCGGGCGCGCCCCTCCAGGTCGAACTTGCACTGACGGCGGTAGGGGATCAGCGGCAGCATCACGTT
>CAYNWI010000135.1:0-4292 GCA_964400825.1 uncultured Anaerolineae bacterium
CGACTTGCATGTGTTAGGCACGCCGCCAGCGTTCATCCTGAGCCAGGATCAAACCCTCCGTAAAGAGTTGACTTTTGGAACCCAAAATTTCCGCATAGCCTTCTTACCACTCTTCAGTTGTTAAGGTGCTCCCATCCAAGTAAACTGGATTATAACATGGCTCTGAGAATTTGTCAAATCCATTTGGACGAAAAATGCCGATGCTTTAACACCGGCAGAGGCAAAAGACCTATCACTTTTCGCGATTCCCCTCAAGCTTTAGACTATTTGCCTCCTCTCTCAATTGTTAGATCTTTTCGCTAAGTAGCGAGCGAGATCAGCTTTCTAACTGCACATATATTATACCAAAAATGAGGACATTTGTCAAGAACCAGAACATCGGATTTTGGGGGTATTCTGTTTTTGGCCTGGAGGCGCTTGCGGGAAAATGGCCCTGCATTGGAAGGACTGCTTGACATTGTAAGGAATGTGGGATAACATAGAGAAAAGATTATCCGTCAAGGAGGACAGGTTATGGAGGACCTCTCCCCCTACCCCGTCATCTTCGCCGTGAAAGAGATGCCGCTGGACTTTTTCGAGCCGGGAAAGACCTACGCCTTTTTCGCCCACGTCATCAAGGGTCAGCCCTACAACATGCCCATGCTCCAAAGGATGCTGGATTTGGGATGCAACCTCATTGATTACGAAAAAGTCAGCGACGAGAAAGGCCGCCGCCTGATCTTCTTCGGGCGGCACGCTGGCATCGCCGGGATGATCGAGACCCTCTGGCCCCTGGGGCAGCGCCTGGACTGGGAAGGGATTCCCACCCCCTTCAGCCAGCTCAGGCACACCTACGAGTACAAAGACCTGGTGGAGGCTAAGGAAGCCGTCTCCAATTAAGGAGGATATGAAGCATGAAGAAGATTCTCGTTCTTGGCGCTGGCCTGGTAGCTGGTGCTCACGTCCGCTACCTGCTGGACCAGCCGGATTTTCACGTCACTGTGGCCAGCCGCACCCTCAGCAAGGCCCAGGACATCATCAAAGGCCACCCCAAAGGGGAAGCTCGCCAATTGGACGTGGCCGACGAAGCGGCCTTGGAGGACTTTATTCGCCAAGCCGACCTGGCCGTCAGTCTGCTGCCCTACGTCTATCACCCGCTGGTAGCCAGGCTCTGCGTCAAGCACCGCAAACAGATGGTCACCACCTCCTACGTCAAAGAGCCTATGGCCCACCTGGACGGGGCAGCGAAAGAAGCAGGGGTTATCCTCCTGAACGAAGTCGGCGTAGACCCCGGCGACGAATTAAATCGCCGGGTTTTCGAGGGTTTGACATCCATTCTTTTCGGTGTATAATATTGGCAGGAAGATTGAATCACCAAAACCGAAGAACGGCTGGGGGAGCCTGGTGAGCCAGGCTGAGAAGAGGCCCAGGCTGACAGGCGGCAGATAGACGAGCTGTCGGCCATTAGCCAAATGCCTCGACCCCTTGAACCTGACCTGGATAATGCCAGCGGAGGAAAGCGATTTGATTGTCACGAGGCCGCCAACCTTGTCCAGGTTAGGCGGCCTCGTTTTTTGTGCTGACTGGGAGGATGTGATGTAATGAAGGCTATCATCATCGCCAACGGCCGAATTCACGACCGTGACTTCTCTCAAAACCTGGTCGCTCCAACGGATCTGGTTATCTGCGCCGACGGCGGAGCCAGTAATGCTCTCGCTTTGGGCCTGCAGCCCCAGGTGGTCATCGGCGACCTGGATTCTCTCGACAGCGACCTCCAGGCCCAGTTGGAAGCTGATGGTTGTCAAGTCCTCGCCCACCCCGCCCGCAAAGATGAGACCGACCTGGAACTGGCTTTGTACTACGCCATAGAGCACGGGGTTGATGAAATCCTGATCCTGGGCGCTCTGGGCGGTCGCATTGATCAGACCCTGGCTAATGTCTTGCTTCTGGCTTTACCGGAACTGCGCTACGTCAAAGCCAAGATTCTAGGCGGCAGGCAGGAGGTCTCTCTCATCAGCGGCGAGAGCCTCATCGAGGGACTGGTGGGCGATACCCTCTCCCTCCTGCCCCTGACGGAGGAGGTAACAGGCATCTGCACCGAGGGCCTGGAGTATCCCCTGGAAAACGGCGCTTTACACCTGGGGCCAGGCCGAGGGGTTAGCAACACCCTCACAGCGCCCCAGGCACGGGTTCGGATAGGCCATGGATTGCTACTGGCCGTGATGATACACCATAGCGCAAGGAGGAGATTCCCATGAAACAGACAGCACTTTTTTTACTGGCATTGGTGCTGCTGGCGGCGGCCAGTTGCGGGCCGAAGGTGACGCCCATCCCTACCCCAACCCCCAGCGGTCCACGTACCCTGACGGTGATGACCCACGACAGCTTCGACGCCAGCCAGGAGGTCATTGCCCAGTTCGAAGCCGAGACAGGCGCCACGATCAAGTTCCTCAAATCGGGCGACGCCGGCGCGGCTCTGAACCAGGCCATCCTCAGCAAAGACGCGCCTCTGGGCGACGTGTTCTACGGGGTGGACAACACCTTCTTCAGCCGGGCCATCCAGGCCGACATTTTTGAGCCCTACGCCTCGCCTGCCCTGGCCGACATCCCCGACGAGCTGGAGCTCGATCCCCAACACCGGCTCAGCCCGGTGGATTTCGGCGACGTGTGCCTGAACTACGACAAAGCCTGGTTTGAGGAGAAGGGTCTCCCCCCGCCAGCTACGCTGGAGGATCTGATCAAACCGGAGATGAAGGGGCTGCTGGTGGTGGAGAACCCGGCTACTTCATCGCCAGGGCTGGCTTTTCTGATGGCCACCGTGGGCCACTTTGGCGAGGATGGCTACCGCGACTTCTGGGCCCAATTGCGCGCCAACGACGTGCTGGTCACAGCCGGCTGGGAGGATGCTTACTACGGCCAGGCTTCGTGGTGGGATGGCGATCGCCCCATCGTGGTCAGCTACGCCACCAGCCCGGCCGCCGAGGTCTACTTCAGCGAGGGCGCGTACACCGAGCCGCCCACCGCCAACGTGCTGGGCGACGGGGCTTGCTTCCGCCAGATCGAGTTCGTGGGCATCCTGAAAGGCACCGCCAACCGCGACTTGGCCGAAAAGTGGATAGACTTCATGCTCAGTCCAGCCTTCCAGGCCGACATCCCGCTGCACATGTGGGTCTTCCCAGCCAACCCCCAGGCCGAACTGCCGGACGTCTTCCGGTTCGCTGAGGCGCCGCCCAAACCGGCTCAGGTCAGCCCAGAGGCCATTGACCAGAACCGGGAGAAGTGGATCGAAGCCTGGACGGAGACGGTGTTGCACTGATGACGCCGAAACACGCAGGAACACGGAAACACGGAGGCAGGGAAACACGGAGAGTTCTTCGCGTCTCCACGTCTCCTCTTCTCCGTGTTTCCCTGTACCTGATCCCCCTGGCTTTTCTGGGGCTGTTCTATTTCTACCCTCTCTTCTCCATATTCCGGCTGAGCCTGGCTCCGGAGGGACGGCCAGCGCTGACCGCGCTGCGGGGATTGGTCAGCACGTCGTACTACGCTCGGACGCTGTGGTTCACCACCTGGCAGGCGGCTCTTTCGACCCTGCTGACGCTGCTGGCCTCCCTGCCAGCGGCCTACGTTTTCGCCCGCTACCAGTTCCGGGGCAAGTCGCTGTTGCAGGCGTTGACGACTATCCCCTTCGTCCTGCCGACCATCGTGGTGGCGACGGCTTTCACCTCGCTGCTGGGACCCAAAGGCTGGGCCAACCAGATTCCCATGGCTGTCCTGGGCCTCGACCGCCCGCCCATCAACCTGATGCACAGTCTGAGCATCATCCTGCTGGCCCACGTGTTCTACAATTACACCATCATCCTGCGGATGGTGGGCGGCTTCTGGGCCAACCTGAACCCCCAACTGGAGGCGGCGGCGCGGATGCTGGGCGCTTCGCCCTGGCGGGCTTTCCGGGAAGTGACTTTGCCGCTGCTGCGCCCGGCGCTGACAGCCGCCGCGCTGCTGGTCTTCCTGTTCGATTTCACCAGCTTTGGGGTGATCCTGATCCTGGGCGGTCCCCGCTACGCCACGCTGGAGGTGGAAATCTACCGCCAGGCGGTCAATCTGTTCAACCTGCCGGTGGCGGCGGCCCTGTCGCTGCTCCAGATCGGCTGCACCTTTGGGCTGATGGTGACTTACACCCGCCTGCAGCAGCGGATCACCGTGCCGCTGCAACTGCGCCCTCGCCGGATCACCGCCCGCCAACCTCGTACCCGGCGCGAGCGCTGGCTAGTGGGGATCAACGTAGCGGTCATGATCCTGCTGCTGGTGGTGCC
>CAYNWI010000135.1:4392-6677 GCA_964400825.1 uncultured Anaerolineae bacterium
GACGTGCCGGTGCACCGGCGCAACTTTGGCCTGATGTTCCAGGATCAGGCCCTCTTTCCCCACCAGAACGTCTTCGAGAACATTGCCTTTGGCCTGCGGATGCAACACCTGCCGAAGGAAGAAATCCAAGCGCGGGTGGCCGAGGTGCTGCACCTGGTGGGGATGGCCGGCTTCGAGAAGCGGGACGTGAACCAGCTTTCGGGCGGCGAGCAGCAGCGGGTGGCCCTGGCTCGCAGCCTGGCTCCCCGGCCGCGCCTGCTCATGCTGGACGAGCCACTGGCCTCCCTCGACCGCACTCTGCGCGAGCGGCTGATGAACGAGCTGCGCACCATCCTCAAGGGCGCAGGCGTCACCGCCATCTACGTCACCCACGACCAGCAAGAGGCATTTGCTATAGCCGACCGAGTAGTCATCATGGACCGGGGGCGCAAGGTGCAGGAGGGAAGGCCGGAAGAAGTCTACCAGCGACCGGCGACGGAGTTCGTGGCTCGTTTCCTGGGGCTGGCGAATTTACTGCCCGGCCGGGTGGTAGAGGCAGGCCCGCCGCTGGCAGTGGAGACGGCTCTGGGCCAGCTAATGGCGACGGATTCGCCCGCGCTGCTCGTCGGGCAGGAAGTGACAGTGCTCATCCGGCCGGAAGGAGCGCGCTGCCTGGAGACTGGCACCCCAGCCGAAAACCCCATCGTCGGGCAGGTGCAGACCCGCTCCTTCCGGGGCGGGCACTACCAGGTTACCGTGGCGGCGGGGGGGGCGTCGTTGCGATTCGAGCTGGACGTGCTCAACGGGCCGCTGCCGGAGCCGGGCCGGCAGGTGACGTTGTGCCCTTACCGCGTGCAGGTGTTGCCGGCGCCTGGCCCGGATCTGGCGATCCAGGCCAAGCAAAATCGAGTGTTGACAATTTGCGCTTTATGAAGTATCATTGGGGCCATCGGGGCATTTTTCGTCTGCCAAAAGTGCCATAAGGATACCATATTATCGAAAGGAGAAAGAAAATGTACCAAAAGATCATCATCGTGGGGAACCTGGGGCGCGATCCGGAGATGCGCTACACGCCCAGTGGTCAGCCGGTCACCAACCTCTCGGTGGCCACTAACCGCAAGTGGACTAACCAGGAAGGTCAACAGCAGGAGGAGACTATCTGGTTCCGAGTCTCGGTTTGGGGCAAGCAGGCGGAGGCCTGCAACCAGTACTTATCCAAGGGGCGACAGGTGCTGGTCGAGGGTCGTCTGCGGCCTGACCCCGCGACCGGTGGGCCTCGCATCTGGACGAGGCAAGATGGTACTGCAGGTGCATCCTTCGAGATCACTGCCCTCAATGTCAGGTTCCTGGGAGGGCGTGCCGAGGGCGCAGCGGTGGGCCCAGAGGAGGAGGCGATAGAGGAAGAGGGAATCCCCTTCTAGAGATCGTCTCCCTGGGCCTCGCTGTCCGTCTAGCGCGGCTGCGCTATGCCGTCTGCTCCCCTGGAGCAGGCGGCATTTTGCTGTTGACAAAGATGGCATTTTGGGGTAGTATTCTATTGCGCGATTGAGTTAGCTCGAAGTGCTCAAACAGATTTTCTACTGCTGAAAGGGGGACAAAAATGAACTCGCGGAACAAAACTCTCATCATCGGAGGGCTAGTGGGAAGCGCGCTGGGGATTCTGGCTGCCTGGCTCTATGCACAGGCTGCCAGAGAAGAGGAGGCGACGTCACCTCAGCCTGTCCCGCCGGGCAAGATGGTCAAGCTTGGCTTGTCCGTCATGGAGGTCTTGCGGCAGGTAACGGCCTTGGGCGGGGGAGAGGAGGAAGGGCAAAAGCGGGGCAAGCTTCGCCGGAGGTAGAGCAGGAGTTCGTAGTAGCGACTTTAGTCGCCTTGACTTCGTGACAGACGGCTGAAGTCTTCACTGCGAAAAAATAAGGCGTTTTGACAGTCGTATCGTTTAGATGTATAATCCCCCCGGAATTCGGTAATCTCCCCTTTGGGTGTTGTTGCGGGAGGGGATCATCACCGTTATCTTCATCACAGAACCGAGGAGGCTCAAGCGTGTATGAGATATTAGCTAAGGAGGCCCTGGCGCCGGTCGTCAAGTTGATGGTGATCTCTGCGCCCGAGGTGGCTCGCAAGGCCAAGGCGGGCCAGTTCGTCATCGTTCGGGCCTCGGAAGAAGGCGAGCGCATCCCCTTGACCATCGCCGATTATGATCGCGACGAGGGCACGATCACCATCGTCTATCAAGAGGTGGGCAAGACCACCATGCATCTGGGCGCTATGGAGGTCGGCGATGAACTGGCCAGCTTCACCGGCCC
>CAYNWI010000136.1:0-6647 GCA_964400825.1 uncultured Anaerolineae bacterium
TGATCGGGTTCTGTTGCAAAAGGTGTGGGTGATAGCGGAAACGGACTGATGACGAAACGAACTTACAACATCCTCATGATCGCTCCGACCAGCTTCTTCCTCGACTATGGTTGTCACGTTCGGATCGCGGAAGAGGCATGGATCCTGGAAAAGCTGGGCAACAAAGTCACCATCGTTACTTACTACATAGGCGGAGGTTTGGACGGTGTGGCCATCGAGCGCACGCGGCCCATCCCCTGGCGACACGACTACGAGGTGGGGTGCTCCAGGCATAAACTGGCCTTCGATCTTCTCCTCTCCATCAAATCGCTGCAAGTGGCTCTGCGCCGGAAGCCCGACGTCATCCATGCCCACCTGCACGAGGGGGCTCTGATCGGCTACGTGCTGGGCAAGCTGCTGGGTGTGCCCCTGGTCTTCGACTTTCAGGGCAGCATGACGGGCGAGATGATTGACCACCGCTTTCTGGATCCCGATGGAGCCCTTTTTGGCCCTGTGCGCTGGGTCGAGCAAGTCATTGACCGCCTACCTCCAGCCATCATCACCAGCTCCCGTCACGCGGCCGATCTGCTGAGGAACGAGTTTCACTGCCATTCCGATAACATCCACATCGTGCCCGATTGCGTCAACACCGACACCTTCCGGCCCGACGCCTTCACCGAGGAGGAGCGTCTCACCCTGAAGGCTCACCTGGGCATCCCCTTGGGGCGCAAAGTCGTGGTCTACCTGGGCCTGTTGGCCGAGTACCAGGGCACGCCCCTCCTGGTGCAGGCGGCGGCCCAGTTGGTCAAGGCTCGCCCCGACGTCCATTTTCTGATCATGGGCTTTCCGGGCGAGGAGGGCTATCGGGACTATGCTCACAGCCTGGGCCTGGCCGATCGCATCACCTTCACTGGCAAGATTCCCTACCAGTTGGCGCCGCGCTACCTGGCCCTGGGCGACGTGGCCGTATCCACCAAGATCTCGGCCACCGAGGGCAGCGGCAAGCTGTTGAACTACATGTCCCTGGCCCTGCCCACCGTGGCCTTCGACACCCCCGTCAGCCGCGAGTACCTGGACGACTGGGGGGTCTACGCTGAGCGGGGCAACGCCGCGGCTCTGGCCGAGTCGCTGGGCTCCGTCCTGGCGGACGAGGAGAGGGCTGCCGCCCTGGGGGCCGGCCTGCGGCAGCGGGCGATAGAGAGGTATTCCTGGGAGCAGGCGGGAGGGCAGATCGTGGGGATATACGATTCGCTCTGCTGAGATACACAACTCGTTTGGATAGACGAGAAGCCACCTGCATTGACCGCGCAGGTGGCTTCCTCTATTATGCTCAGCGCCCTGTTCCTAATGGTTGCACCTTCAGGATGAGGGGCAGGTAGACGGGGTGGCAAGATTCTGTGGGAATCCAAGAGACGCAGAGTTGGCAGGCTGTCCCATGCGGGTTGCAATTTTTGGTGTCATCGGGACACATCTTGTCGTTGCTGTTCTGCATGGCCACGGTGTAGATCCCACCGTAGGGCGCGATATGGCCGGGGAAAAGATCAATGGCATCTGGCGAGCCTTGTTTACCATACGAGATAGAGACGCCTTCCCACCACCACTCCGTTTTGTTGTCGCTCCACATTTTCAACACGGCTTCTGTCACCTGCATGCACGGCCCGGGAGGAGTGAGGTTGACAGTGCGCCGGTACAGATGGGTTGTCCCGTTCACAGCTTCGTATTTGCCGTTCTCATCCCGTAGTCCGATGGGCCTGCAAGTGCCGGGCAAGGGAAGCCAGTTGGGATTGAACCAGTAACTCGACCAAACCTCTGAGCCATTCCGCCACGCGACAGGGTCTGGCACGAAGCCCGGCTGATTCCACCCCACGGGGGCTGGCGGAGAAGTTATGCGGATAAGCGGGGATTCGTCGGCATCTGTGGTCGTGTATCCATAGAAGTCCGAGACATCAATCCGAAGAAGGCGATCCTCTCCAGGGGAACAACAATAGCACTTTACTATCGGTGTTGGTGTGGAGGTGGGCGTCACTGAAGGCGTGGGCGTCTGTGTCGCCGTGGCCGTGGGTGTGGGCGTGTTGGTTGACGTCGAGGTAGGAGTGGGCGTGTTCGTCGGCGTGGAGGTGGGGGTAGCTGTGTTGGTGGGCGTTGGCGTAGGTGTTGAGGTGCTTGTCGGCGTGGGGGTGTCCGTTGCAGTCGGCGTGCTCGTTGGCGTGGCCTGCTTGATTTGGATGCTCCAGCTCCCACGGGGGCACCGAATGTCGTCGGCGTACAGGGTTGCACTCCCAGGGACTCCTTCGAGGTAGACGGTGATCGGAGCTGTCTCACCATCGTACAGGGGGTCTGCTATGAATTTTGGCTCAATGCGCCCCCCGTGCCCACTCACCCACAAGCGAATACTCTCGGCATGATCGTGTTCTTTTTGATTGAACTTTAACCATCCCTCAAGCTGAACTTCCTCGCCTGTGACGCCGATTTCGCTGGGGAAGCCCACAAATTCCAACTCCCCAAGCGAAGCCGCCGCTATTGACGCCCAGGCCCAGAAAAGGCCCAGGGCAATCACTGACATTAGAACTCTGTTCCTCGCCATTTTCTAATCTCCTTTCCCCCGATGCAAATCAGGGAACTAGGTCCCACATCCCTTCCAGCGAAGTGAAGGAGGGCTGGATGTGGGACACTGCTAAAATATCGTCGCGGCCTGCGGGAGGGTGGACGCTTCAAAAGCGCAAAGCCGCCTCCTAATTTGCCCAGGAAGCGGCTCTGTGTTATAATTCCCCAGTCCTTGCTCCTGGGTCATCAGGAGTTAGGCGTTGGGATTACTAGAGCGGCAACTCTGTAATCCCCTTTTTTATTTGGCTGCCAGGTATAGTATACCAGGTTTTAGCTCCTTTGGCAATAGGCAAAAAGCACCTGTGCGGTTGACGAGCAGAGTTTTCTAGCTACTGCTGTAGGCTTTCAAGATGGAAGGCAGGTAGAGCCTGTATGGCGTGGGTGTGGGCGTAGGTGTCGGCGTATGGGTAGGTGTAGGCGTGGGGGTTGGTGTCGCCGTTGGTGTGTTGGTAGGCGTGGCCGTGGGTGTGGGGGTTGGCGTCGGTGTATCAGTTGGCGTTGATGTGGCAGTAGGTGTAGGTGTAGGGATGGGCAGGCCGTACTTGCTCACCCCACCACCATAGGTGCCGAACCAAATGTTCCACTCGTTGTCTGTGGCGATGGCAGTGACGTTATCCCTTGCCAGTTCTGAGTTTGAGGTATTGTAGGTCGTCCAGCTAACTCCATCGAATTTGCTCACCCCAGCATTATTGGTGCCGAACCACTTGTTGCCTTCCCAGTCTATGCCGACAGCCTGGACTTTCGTGCCTGGAAGGCTGTAGATTGCCCAGCCGCTATCGAATCGGCTCGCCGCAGCGGCGACGCAAATAAATTCGACACACCACTCAGCGTACCCATCGGTACACCCTCCAAACCACTTCACATTGGCGCTGTCTACGGCGATGGACAAGATATGGTTGTCTGCTAACCCTGAGTTTGATTTATGGTAGATCGTCCAGCTCACTCCATCGAACTTGCTCACCCCGCCAGTGGAGGTGCCGACCCACACGTTGCCGGAGTTGTCTACGGTGATGGCATTGACGGAGTCACACGCCGGTGGATAGGGGCAATATAACGCTCCGGTCGAGTGATTATAGGTCGTCCAGCTCCCTCCGTCGAACTTACTCACTCCGTACCCATACCCATCGTTCAACCTGGTGCCGAACCAGATGTTCCCTTCTTGGTCTATGGCGATGGCAGAGATAAACCTTACGTTGTCGTAGGTCATCCAATTGGTCCCATCGAACTTGCTCACTCCGTAACGAGTGCCGAACCACTTATTACCCTCCGCATCTATGGCGATGGCCTCTACACGATTATACACCAACTCTGAGTTTGAGGTGTCATAGGTCGTCCAGGTAGTCCCGTCGAACTTACTGACACCGTTGTTAGTGCCGAACCAGACGTCGTCTCCGTCCACGGCTATGGACAGGACGTAATTAGCCGCCAAGTCCGAGTTGGAAGTGTCGTAGGTCTCCCAGGTGCCTGGTTGGGTTTGAGGGAAGTTAGCGGCCTGGGATGAGGACGCCAGTTCGCTGAGAAGACCAGGAGGGAGCCCACGCTCAATAGTGGTCAGAAGGGCCACCAGAAGAGCAGAGGCCATTATGAAATACAGCAACCTGGTGAGTACGGCAGTGACTCGCTTGATAGTCGGTCTAGTCATGGAAATTCTCCTTTTGCAGCTTAGAGTAGTCGTTCCTTGCAACTCATTTTACCATGCCTGGGCTACTTGTGCAAATTTAGCTTTTGGCGTCTGAGAGCGCGTCTGGAGAGGGCCTATCCTTTGGCAACAGAAAAGCCCCCTGCGCGTTTGACGTAAGTGGCTTTTTGTAATATACTGTTGTCTAACAAAGCTCACAAGGAGGCACAACAATGATCTCTGGTAAAGACTCAAGAAACACGGTTCTGCTCGGCTTGCTCGTCCTGGCTCTGCTTCTCTCGCCCCATCTTTCTTTCCCCATCCGGGCTTCCTCGCCCACGCTCCTCATCAGCGAGGTGTTGTACGACACCCCAGGCACGGATGAGGACGAGGAATGGATCGAAATCTACAACCCTACCGCCTCGACCATTGACCTCTCTGTATACAAGCTAGGCGACGAGGAGGAGCAGGGCGGGGGCGAAGGGATGTATCAGTTCCCCTCTGAGGCAAGCATACCTCCTGCGGGTGTCGTCGTTATCGCCCTCAAGGCGACTGGCTTCTACGCTCTCTATGGCTTCAACCCAGACTACGAGGTCACTGACACCGACCCCTCAGTCCCCGATATGATCAAGTACTCAGCCTGGGCCACGGGCAAGATCGCCCTGAGCAACAGCGGCGATGAGGTGCTGATTCTTGACGGTGGTGACGCTATCGTGGATGCCATGTCTTATGGCAATGCGACTACCTTCTTCGATCCTCCCTGCCCCGATGTCGCCACCGGCCATTCGCTGGAACGCTCCCCGGCCAACGCGGACACCGACACTGCCGATGACTGGATTGACCAGGAGTTCCCAAATCCAGGGTCGGCAATCATACCCACCTACAGAGTCTACCTGCCCCTCGTGGTGAAGAACTATTAACCGCCACCTGGGTGTAGTGCCGTGGGGAGGATAACAGATCCACAAGACTTACGGAGCGGTAGCGGGCCGGAGTCCCCAGCTTGTTGGGGTTTGTCGCGCCGTGGTCCCAGCAGGTTGGGGACTCCAACGCTGTAACCCCGCAAAATCCCAAAGAGTCGAAATCCGTAAATCCTGCACATCCGCGTTCTAGAGAAGGCGGGGGAGATGAAGAAGCTTATAGCCTGCCTGGCTACAATTACACTCCTAAGCGGGTTACTTATTGCTGCGGCGATGCACGTCAGCGCCGCAGATTCCCGGCTCCTGGAGACGACTACCCCGACGTTGACGCAGAGTCCTGATGGTTCGACAGGCTCACCACGACGGCTTGCCGAAGGGCTGACTCCAACCGCCGCGCTGACCAGCACCATCACACCTGCCAGCACGCTGACGCCTACGGCGACGGCCACATTCACCCCAACCGCGACGATCACGCCCACAGCGACCCTTCCCCCGACATTGACGCCCACATCCACACTCACCCCTACGGAGACGGCGACGGCCACGCCCCCAGCTACTCCCATCAGCCCCGAGGTGGTCATCAACGAGGTGGAGTATGACTCCGCCCAGTCCGGCTCCGACGCCGCCCACGAGTGGGTGGAGCTCTACAACAACGCCTCGGCGCCGCTTGAGCTAGCCGGTTGGACGGTAAGCGACAATGTTGCCACCGATTCCATCCCCACGCTGACTATCCCCGCCCACGGCTTCGTGGTCATCGCCGCCACCGAGGATTTCTACGCCAACTACCCCGACTTCACAGGCGCCATCGTCTTTGTCGCCGATGGCAGTATCGGCAACGGGCTGGGCAACGATGGCGATCGTCTGATCCTCAAGGACGGTGCGGGGACGGTCATGGACCAGATGTCCTACGGGACGGACGCCGCGGTCTTCGACCCGTCCTGCCCCGATGTCACTACCGGCCATTCGCTGGAGCGCGAGCCGACGGGCTACGACACCGATCAGGCCAGCGATTTCGTGGAGCGAGCTTTCCCTTCGCCGGGGAGCGCCCCGGTCCCAACCCCCACACCGACGCAGACGGTGACGCCTCCTCCCGCCGCTCCCCTCCTCATCAGCGAGCTCTGCTACGATGGCGCGATTCCTGAGACCGAGGGCGACGAGTTCGTGGAAGTATTTAACCCCACCGGGGATGCGGTGGACCTGTCTCTTTACAAGGTCGGCGACGAGGAAACGAAGGGGGAGGGCGAGGGGATGGTTCAGTTTCCGCCGGGGACGACGATCGGTCCACAGGGGTTGCTCGTCGTAGCCAAGAACGCGGCCCAGTTCGAGGCCCGCTTCGGATTCTATCCCGATTTCGAGGTGAGGGTCTCCGGCGGAGACTACGCTGATACCCCGACAGTGCCCAACATGGTCGAGCACGCTCCCTGGGGCACGGGCAGTTGGGCCCTCTCCAACACGGGCGACGAGATGTTGCTGCTGGGCCCCGCTGACCAGATCGTGGACGCCATCGCCTACAAGTCGGGCGACTACGC
>CAYNWI010000137.1:0-6628 GCA_964400825.1 uncultured Anaerolineae bacterium
CAGCTTCCGCTCTGCGCGCGCTGCACGGGGACCTACCTCGGCGCTCTGCTGGGTTTTTTGGGCCTGGCCGCGCTGAGGAGGCGGCGCGTCAGCGACCTACCACCCAACGGGGTTCTGGCCTCCCTGGCCAGCTTCACCTTTCTATGGGTTGTTGACGGCCTCAACTCTTTCCTGAACCTTTTCCCCAGCGCTCCCCACCTCTACCAGCCCCACAACCTGCTGCGTCTGATCACAGGCACTTTGCAGGGCCTGGCCCTGAGCATCATCGTCTACCCCGTCTTTAGCTTCCTCCTCTGGAAAGAGACCAACACCAGGAGGGTGCTCCGCAACTGGCGGGAATTGGGCTATCTTTTGATTCCAGCCGCCCTGCTCATCTGGATCGTCCAGACCCAGGCCAGTTTTCTATTGTACCCTGTAGCTACTTTGAGCATCCTGGGGGTGCTGGCCATGCTGACGCTCGTAAACACCATGATCGTCCTGATCGTGACCCGGCGGGAAAGCAAAGCCGAAAGCTGGCGGGACGCTTTTTCGCCTCTGCTGCTGGGGCTGCTGGCTACCCTGCTCGAACTCAGCGTGCTGGGACTGCTACGCTTAGCCTTGACCCAATGGCTGGTTTTGCCTGGTTAGCGTGGCTGGTGAAAATTGCCAGGAACTGGAAACGCTGGTATAATGGGGGAGGTTTCATCCGCCGGCCCAGGATCAAGCCTGGGGTCTCAACACAAGAAGGAGGGAAAAATGGACATCGGCAAATCGTTGACGTACATGTTCGAAGATGAGAAGTGGACCAACAAAGTGGTGGTGGGGGCAGTGGTTAACATGATCCCCATCCTGAACTTTGCCAGTGCAGGATACATGTTAGCCACAATTCGCAACCTGGCTAATGACGTCACTCCTTCATTGCCAACCTGGGATGACTTCGGCGATTACTTCGTCAAGGGGCTGGTTTTGACCATCATCGGCCTGATCTACGCCCTGCCCCTGCTCATCCTCTCTTGCTGCCCCATAAGTATGATGTTCTCGTTCACCATCCCCCAAAATGAGGATGTGGCTACGGCCTTAGGAGTTCTTGGCCTCGTCGTCCTGGGCGTGTTGGGGCTACTTGTCTTCCTGTATGCTCTCGCCTACATCTTCGTCATGCCCGCCATAACACTCCACTATGCCTCGACTGAGGACTTCTCCGCTGCCTTCCAATTCGGCAAGATATTCGCCTTTATCCGAGACAACATCAGCAGCTACTTGAAAGCCTGGCTCTACCTGCTCGTGGTGGGCGTGGTGATCGGAATCGGGGAGCTCGTGGTCGGCGCGATTTTGGGCTGGATTCCCATCTGTGGCTGGATCATCCTGTGGGTCGTAGGGCTGGGCGTGGCTTTCTGGACCTACCTGGTCATAGCCTACGTCTACGGCCAGTTTGCCCGCGAGGTGCAGCTTCCGATGCGCCCGGCCTCCGCTATCGAGTAGCCAGGCTTGCAGGTGCCCGGCACTTCTACAAGTGCCGGGCACCTCACTGCTTCCCCGCTAACCGCCAGACGAGCCGGGTTTACTTCCGCGTCTCTATGATCACCAAAGAGGTCCTCCCAGCCTCGACCGTTACCTCTTGGGTGTACAACCGTCCGTCCACCCTGGTCTTCAGGACGTAAGAGCCGGCCGGCACGTCCCCCATCACGAAGTTCTCGCCCCACTCCTCGTCAGGGTTAACCTCATCGCTGGCGTAGGTGCAGGCCTCGCGCCATCGCCCGTCAGGCTCCTCCGCTCGGTGAAAGTTGATGACAACCTCAGGTATGGGATTCCCCTCAGCGTCCAACAACTGCCCGGCGATTGTCCCGTGGCCGGGCAGGGGCTTCAGCCACAGCTCCGGATTGCGGGTGTCGGCGTAGGTGTTGGCTCCCACCCGCACCTCGAAGTGAAGGTGAGGCCCGATGGCCACCCCCGTCATTCCCACCTCGCCCAGCACATCGCCTGTCGTCACTCGCTGGCCGACGCGAGCCGTCACTAGCGAGAGGTGGCCGTAGAGAACGAAGACAGGCTGCTCGTGAAACTCCCTGGCCAACTGCACCACCACGAGCTGGCCATAGAAATCGGGCTGGAGACCATAGACCTCGGCCTGATCGGTGCCAGCGACGATGACCGTCCCTGAGGCGACTGCCAGCACAGGGGTGCCGCTGGGGTTCTCCATGTCCACCCCGTGATGGAGGAAATAGCGGCCGCCGGCCGTGGTGCCGTAGGGGTAAAAGCGACTGACCTGCACCTGGCCCTCAGGGCCGATGGGCCGCTCCAACCAGTAGTGGTCCTGGGGAGGCCCTGGCGTTTTTGTTGGCGTCGGCGTGGGCGTTGAGGTTGAGGTAGACGTCGGGGTCATCGTGGGGCTGGCAGTGGGGCTAGGTGTCGGCGTTGCCGTGGGCGTTGCTGTGGACGTGGGTGTAGGTGTGGACGTAGGGGTACTGGTGGAGGTTGGTGTCGGCGTCGTCGTAGGCGTGGGTGTAGGTGTGGACGTAGGGGTGCTGGTGGAGGTTGGCGTTGGCGTGGGAGTTCCCAGGATGATGAGACGAGCAAAGGGCCACCGACCCAAGGCGACCACTGAGATGACCAGAGCCAGGGCGAGAGCAACAGCGATCAAGACTCGTGGACTGTTCTCGATCTTGGACAAATCGCTTACCCCTGCTGCACGAAGTCAGCCAAACGGTTCTCCAAAATCTGATCGGGCGAGAAGTTGCCTAGTTGCAAGTAGAATTCTGCCGCCTCCACCAGTGCCTCGTTGGGTATGAGGCCAATGAGCTCGCCCTCTACTACAGCCACGCCGTAGCGCTCCGCCTCGCGACGGATCATCTCCGCCACGCGATGAACGGGCGTCTGGCGATAGTCGGTCAGGTTCATTGAGACCTGAGCCCGGCCTTTAACCAGCAGGCCCAGGGCCTTGACGTAGCGCAGTCCGCCGGAGGAGTGGCGCACCGCGCGGGCGACGGCCTTAGCAACCTCCACGTCATCGGTGCCCAGGTAGACGTTGAAGGCGATGAGCGGCGGTCGCGCTCCGATAGCTGTGGCGCCCGCCTTGCCCACGCGCCGAGGGCCGAAGTCAGGCTCGCGTTCAGGCCTGGTTGCGATCTCAGCTTTGATCCCCTCGTATTCACCCCGCCGCACCTCGGCCAGATTCTGCCTCTCAGGACGGGTAGCTGCTCTTTCGTAGAGATAAACGGGAATTTCCAGCTCTCGACCCACGCGCTCTCCCAACCGTCGGGCCAGGGCCACGCAATCCTCCATCGTCACGTTCTTGATGGGCACGAAGGGCACCACATCGGCCGCTCCCAGGCGGGGATGCTCGCCCCGGTGCAGATTCATGTCAATAAGCTCCGCTGCCTTCTCGATGCCCCGAAAGGCGGCCTCCTCCACAGTCGCCGGCTCCCCTACGAAAGTCACCACCGTGCGGTTGTGGTCGGCATCGGACTGAACGTCCAGCACGTGGATGCCGGGCACGGTAGCTACGGTCTCCGCGATCTGGTCAATGACCTCCTGCCGCCGTCCCTCGCTGAAATTGGGCACGCACTCCACAATCTTTCTCATCGCACCTCTTCCTCGCTTCTGACGATGATCCCTTCTCGCTTCAATAGCGCCACAGTTACGCCGTTCCCTTCCACCAGGCGGCCGCTGAAGCTCCCATCGTAGATTTGGCCCACGCCGCAGGAAGGGCTGCGGGTTTTCAGGACGGCCTCTTTGATGCTCCAGCGCCGGGTGACGCGCAACGCCTTTTGTGCCCCCGCCAAAAACTCGGCGGTGACATCCTTCCCCTCGATGTTCACCACCCGCGCCCGTCCCTCCAGGACATCGCCCCCGTCGCCGCCCTGGATCTCCGCTGGGGGACGCGGTGTGGGGAGTCCGCCCCCCACCTCTGGACAGAAAGGCAACACGCCGCCTTGCGTCGCCAGGTCTTGGATCTGATCGTTGGGGCAACTGCCGCCATCGTACTGGCAGGGGATGCCCACCAGGCACGCGCTCACCAAGAACACAGTTCTTCTCCTCACAACTTGTCCGTATCCAAAATGATGGTCACCGGCCCATCGTTGTAAATCTCGACCAGCATGTAAGCCCTGAACACGCCCGTTTCGACTCTGGCGACACCGGCTTCTCGAAGCGCGCTGGCGAAATGCTCGATCAGCGGCTCCGCTACCTCCGGAGGGGCAGCCTCGGTGAAGCTGGGCCGCCGTCCCTTTTTGCAATCGGCGTAGAGCGTGAACTGGGAAACAACCAGGACGCCCGCGCCGACGTCGAGGGCCGAGAGATTCATCTTGCCAGCCTCGTCTTCGAAAATGCGCAGATGGGCTGTTTTGTGAGCCAACTTGTGGGCTTCCGCTTCGGTGTCCTGGTGGGTCGCCCCGATGAGAACCACCAGGCCGGTATCCACTGATCCTGCGGTTTCACCGTCCACCGAGACGGCACCCCGCCTAACTCGCTGTATAATCGCACGCATAGATCGCGCTACCTCCCGGTTCTACTTCTCTACCAGTTCGCGGTAGTCGAGGAGCAGCCTCAGACCCACCTCGTGCGCCACCTTCTTGCTACCCCAGTAGATGGAATGAGCATGGGGGGGCAAGAAGCTGCTCAACAAGTCGCGCAAGAAGCCAGGGTCTATGCAGATGTCCCGTATTTTCCTCTGCGGGTAAATGTGTTCCAGGCGATAGGCGATGAGGTCCTGGCGGTCGTAGAAATTATACCAATCGCCCTCGTCGCGCACCTGTACGGGCCTGTCGCGGTAGTGGGATTGATCCTCCAGCAGAGAGAAGATGGCCAGAGGGGAACCCATGGTGAAGAGGTTCGACAGGTCGAGCTTGAGCATCTTGATGGAGCTCCACGGCTCCTCAGACGAGGTCATCTCTTTGTAGAAGTCATAGCTGACGTCGTAAGTGATCACCGAGCCCAGGCTGTGACCGATGATGCTGACGTAAGCTAACTCTCGCTTATCCCACTCCTCCTGGGCCTTTTCCGGCCCTAGCCCCTCCCAGTAACTCCAGTTCTCCCACGGCCCTACCTCAGGATCAGCCGCCCTTATGCGCCGACCGACCTCCAGGATGCCGTCCCTTACCCGCTCCTTGATCCTCCTGTTCCCGTCCGCCGAGAGATAATAGACGATGTCGCCCACGGAATCAAGGGCGAACTCCCTGGTGCGAGGGAACTCTAGGCGGCTGGTGATGGGAAGCACCGTCTTCTTTCTAAGCTCCTCCTTCGTCTCCCTCCCTATGTCGGCCCAGACAACAGGCGTGAAATGCACGATTTCCCTGGCGGAGCTAAGCCCGTTCTTCTCCAGGAAATCAATCACGTTGTGCTCCAGAGCTTGCGAAAACGTGTCGTCGTGCGGCCCCGCTCCATGAATGGTTATCACTTCAATAGTTCCTTGCATCTCTCCCCTCCTAGTTTACAGTGATCAAGTCCTTGAGCTTCTGGAAAGTGGCTTCCCCGATGCCGGGCACCTTCTGGATATCTTCGATGCTCTCGTAAGGGCGATTCTCGATTATCCCCTGGGCTCTGGAGGGACCGATGCCTGGCAAGGTCTCGATTTCGGATTGACTGGCGGTATTGATGTTGACCTTGCCCTCTGCTTCGGCATTGGTTGTGCCTGTGGGTTCAGTTGGCGGGCTTACTGGCGGACTCTCCTCGCCCTGCTGGGGCACATAGATGTGCTGGCCGTCTGCCACCAATAGCGCCAAATTGATGCGGTCCAGGTCAGCCTCGCTGGTAGCGCCACCGGCGGCCTCGATGGCGTCCTTGACGATGCTTTCAGTTGGGAGCTCATAAACATCGGGGTGAGTCACCGCCCCGCTGACGTAGACCTGCACGGGGGGCGGAGTAGGCGTGGGTAGAGGAGTAGCCGTGGGCGGGGGCGAAGTTACGATGAGCTCCGGCTGTGGAGGGCGACGCAAGAAGACGATCACCACGCCCAGGATGACCACGTTGATTACGGTGATCAGGATATAACCTCGATATCTCTCCAGCCAGTTGCTCATCTCCGCCTCCCAGGAGAAAAAGGTGCCAGGCACATTCAGCCCATCCAAATTATACCGCAAAGCGCCCAGAAGGGCAAAGAGGCTTCTCTGCCCTTGCCCCGCATCGGCGAGCGCCTGGGCGGTTTTGGCCTCAAGAATTATTTTAACATAAAAATCGTTGACAAAAGGCCAAGTTTTTGGTATAATTAGGAACAATACGAAAGGCGTCGCTGATGCGCTTGCTACATTTGCATCGTACCAGCACCAGTAGTAACGCCAGGCAACAAAGCGAAGTCCTCATCTCCAACTCACCATTTCAACGCAGCCCTGAGAGGGTATTGTTAGCCGAGGCCAATGCTGGGATGTGCGTACACCGAGCGTTGGCCTTTTGCATTGGATTCCGCCAGGCTGGCCCTCTTCGTCGGCCACCGGGTCCACCCGTTGCCGGTCACGGAGGGTAGCCCCACTCATCGCCAGTAAGGGCGAAAAAGGAGAAGAAAAATGCGAACCCGAACGCCTTCGTTCACCATCATAATACTACTGGTCACCGCGGCGGTGCTGCTCGCCGCAGGCTCGATTGGGGCCGGCGCCGTACCCGCTCCCCCGGTCGAGATGCCGCCTCCGCCGGACGGCGAGGCCCAACACTACGACCTGGGCAA
>CAYNWI010000138.1:0-6615 GCA_964400825.1 uncultured Anaerolineae bacterium
GTGAGATATACAGTGCCCATGTACAACTGGATGAACGCTTCAGAGTATTTGACGTCGAAGTCGGTGATTACATCCAGTTCGGGGTTTCTGACCAATTCCAGTGCTTCCTGACAGCATCGGATTGCTTCCGGTTCCTTTTCCTTTCCTTCTGCCCGGTAGCCGTCAGCCATTTCCGTCAGAGCCAGTATAGTGGCACCTACATTACCCTCAACTTCACGTTCGTGGATAGCGCGCAGTACTTCGTCAGCCCAGTCTTTGTAGTTGAGCCGCGCAGCAGGCATCACAACCTCCTTTGCCAACTACCACAAAAGTAACCCATGAGTTGAATAGTGGGCGCGCTTCCCCCGGTGCTGCAGATTCATAGAACTAAAGCGCGCTCAGAATACCCGGAGATACCCCTTGTCAACAGATCGGCTTGCTCCCGAAGGGCACAGCGGCTTTCCTCCTTCCCTTGCCGAGACAGCAAAGAGGCCGTTTCGAGCAAAACAGCAGCCAGCTGGTATCGAATGCGTGTTAACATGTTGCCCGCATTTCGTCCGTAGCTAACAGTCTCAGGGCATGACAACCGTTGGACCTCCTCTACTGCTCCCACCCAAACCGAATTCGCGAAGTCTCCTCTTCTTTCGTGAAAGCAGACTTCGAACATCTTCCTGACATACCTTATCATCCGCGCCACTTCACAGCAATCTCTATTGAGTATCACCAAGGCATCTGTCATATGCATAATCTGATCCCAGCGCCACGCCTCAAAGTCAAGAGATATCCCTGGCAAAGAAGACTTCTCGGCCGATTCGAGTATCTGGAGTGTCTTAATCTTAGCTTTGATCCTGCTGATGTTCTCGTTTTCGCGATCAATGCTGTGTAATAGCTGAAGGGGTACGTCCAGGTCACCATGCAGAGCCTTCTGTTCTTCCAGGTGGCGCAGACTCTTCCGATGAATTTCCAGTTGCCGTCGGAGCGACTCGATGTCGGCCTTTACTGACTCCATGTCTTGCATCGTCTATACCTCCTGACCACTCCGCTCACTCTCTCTGTCTTGTATGTAGTCCTCCTATACAACCTAGGTTCAGGTACTTCCCTCCCGACGTTCCATACCTACTTGAATAGCGTTCATCAACTGTGCCCAGCCATCCTCTTCGAACAAATCAACCCACTGGAAATCACACAGGCTTTCTGGCACCTCACAATCTCCCAGCCGTACTGGAATCAGATAGATGTCGCTATCCAACTTCTCCTGCCAAATATCTAGAGCATGCCTGATTTCCTTCTGCAGGAAACTCCTTTTATTGACCGAGTTTGCCGACAGGCACGTCAGGAAGAAATCCGAGCGACGGATAGCTCTCTGGATGCTCGATCGCCATGTTTCGCCTGGTAAGATGTCTTTTTTATCCATCCAAGGCTTGAACCCTGCATCGGACAATGCCTGGTAAATCTTCTCTACCTGCTCTTCATCCTGTCGCGCATAACTGAGGAAAACTTGAACGGTTGCCTTCCAGTCTCGCCCTTCACTACGCAAGTACTCTGTTCCCCACACCTGCTTTCTGACTGTTTCAAGTGCTTCAACAGTATCAATGTTGACAGTCCCTACATTAACCCCCCAGTGGTGTGCGATATTCGTCACTTCCTCCTTGGTCCGCCTGCCGACTTCAGCTAGGTCGAGGCGGTATATATCCTGCAGCTCAAACTCCGCTATCACCTCGCGCAGTTTTGTGATAGTGGCTCCTTTGGTAGTGATTTTCCAATCACCTGCCGGTCCATAGGCGGCTTTAAAGATTGTGCGCTTGCAGACAGGATACTCTTCGCTGATGATCCCAGGGAACCGCCTTCCCTCTACCATCTCCCTGGGATCCTCCCCCCGTTCTGCCGTCTGTTCCCGAGACTCAATCCGATAACCCAGGCCACACTTGATGTGCAGCGGCACCTTGTCTTTAGTCAGTACCTCCTCCACCTCGAAGGACTCCCACTGCGGCCGCAGGTCAATGATGTGTTTGGGAAATTCAAACCGCTCGATAAGGAACGTGCCAGGTCCCTCGACGCGGGTGATATTTCCACCCTGTTCGAACACCACGGCGTTGTATGGCTTGACTACTGCCACTTTTGGCTCTCCTAACTGGTCCAGCACCCCCGCCGGCTTGACGAGGGTCAACTCGCTGTCCTCAATGAGATAATAAGAGGAGTTCACAGAATACACCATGTCCTGTTCGAGCACCTGGAGTTTCTCTCGCAGTTCTTGAATCTCAGCCTCGATTCTCCTTATCTCCTCATTTTCGTGATCGATGCTGTGTAATAGCCGAAGGGGCGCATCCAGGTCACCATGCAGAGCCTTCTGTTCTTCCAAGCGGCGCAGACTCTTTCGATGGATTTCCAGTTGCCGTCGGAGCGACTCGATGTCCGCTTTTGTTGACTCGCTGTCCTGCATCGCCTACACCTCCTGAGATCTGTACTTACGCTTCCTCTGTCTCTGTAGACCCTCTCCTTAATCTCAAGAATCGCTGGTCTTCCCCTATATAAAGCATCTTGGCCGTCTCACTTTCCGCTATTCTTTCTAGCGCTTCAATGTACCGCACGGCCGTCAGGTCATCAGCGATTAAGCTACTGGACAGTCGTTCCACAATCCACACAAACCGTTCGACAACTTCCGGCTTGATGTCGCGCCCTTCAATATCCCGCAATCCTCGTAGAAGCTGATTGACCATTTCCTCCACTGCTCTGGCTTTGATCCGTTCGATGCGGGCTAATGCTTCTGCCTGCCCCTCCCCGCGAGTGACCAACACCTCCCTCTCCCCTTCAGCCCTTTCGAGCGAAGCCTGCCTTTCTCCCTTCGCCCTGACCATCATCGCCTGCTTCTCCCCCTTTGCCTTCTCTACCATCGCTGCACGCTCTCCACTGGCTATCTTCAACAACGCAGTCTCCTCACCTTCAGCCTCTTGCAGCCTAGCCGTTTTCCGAGCTTCGGCTTCGGCAACAATGGTTCTTTTCTTGGCTTCTGCCTCAATCTCCGTCTTTCTGCGCAAATACTCTGCACCCCACATACCCCACACTTGCCCTCTTACTGCTTCAGACACTTCAATAGTATCAATGTTGACAGTCCCTACCTTCACTCCCCAGTAGTGCACGATCTTCGCTACTTCCTCCTTGGTCCGCCTGCCGATTTCAGCCAGGATGAACTCTTTGCTCTGCTCGTCGAAGCGGTATATATCCCGCAATTCAAACTCCGCTACCACCTTGCGCAGTTGTGTGATAGTGGCTCCCTTGGTAGTGAATTTCCAATCGCCTGCCGGCCCGTATGCAGCTTTGAAAATCGTGCGCTTGTAGACAGGATACTCTCCACTGATGATCCCAGGGAACCGCCTCCCTTCTACTACTTCCCTTGGATCTTCCCCTCGTTCCGCCGTCTGTTCCCGGGACTCGATCCGATAACCCAGGCCACACTTGATGTGCAGCGGCACCTTGTCTTTAGTCAGTACCTCCTCCACCTCGAAGGACTCCCACTGCGGCCGCAGGTCAATGATGTGTTTGGGAAATTCAAACCGCTCGATAAGGAACGTGCCAGGTCCCTCGACGCGGGTGATATTTCCACCCTGTTCGAACACCACGGCGTTGTATGGCTTGACTACTGCCACTTTTGGCTCTCCTAACTGGTCCAGCACCCCCGCCGGCTTGACGAGGGTCAACTCGCTGTCCTCAATGAGATAATAAGAGGAGTTCACAGAATACACCATGTCCTGTTCGAGCACCTGGAGTTTCTCTCGCAGTTCTTGAATCTCAGCCTCGATTCTCCTTATCTCCTCATTTTCGTGATCGATGCTGTGTAATAGCCGAAGGGGCGCATCCAGGTCACCATGCAGAGCCTTCTGTTCTTCCAAGCGGCGCAGACTCTTTCGATGGATTTCCAGTTGCCGTCGGAGCGACTCGATGTCCGCTTTTGTTGACTCGCTGTCCTGCATCGCCTACACCTCCTGAGATCTGTACTTACGCTTCCTCTGTCTCTGTAGACCCTCTCCTTAATCTCAAGAATCGCTGGTCTTCCCCTATATAAAGCATCTTGGCCGTCTCACTTTCCGCTATTCTTTCTAGCGCTTCAATGTACCGCACGGCCGTCAGGTCATCAGCGATTAAGCTACTGGACAGTCGTTCCACAATCCACACAAACCGTTCGACAACTTCCGGCTTGATGTCGCGCCCTTCAATATCCCGCAATCCTCGTAGAAGCTGATTGACCATTTCCTCCACTGCTCTGGCTTTGATCCGTTCGATGCGGGCTAATGCTTCTGCCTGCCCCTCCCCGCGAGTGACCAACACCTCCCTCTCCCCTTCAGCCCTTTCGAGCGAAGCCTGCCTTTCTCCCTTCGCCCTGACCATCATCGCCTGCTTCTCCCCCTTTGCCTTCTCTACCATCGCTGCACGCTCTCCACTGGCTATCTTCAACAACGCAGTCTCCTCACCTTCAGCCTCTTGCAGCCTAGCCGTTTTCCGAGCTTCGGCTTCGGCAACAATGGTTCTTTTCTTGGCTTCTGCCTCAATCTCCGTCTTTCTGCGCAAATACTCTGCACCCCACATACCCCACACTTGCCCTCTTACTGCTTCAGACACTTCAATAGTATCAATGTTGACAGTCCCTACCTTCACTCCCCAGTAGTGCACGATCTTCGCTACTTCCTCCTTGGTCCGCCTGCCGATTTCAGCCAGGATGAACTCTTTGCTCTGCTCGTCGAAGCGGTATATATCCCGCAATTCAAACTCCGCTACCACCTTGCGCAGTTGTGTGATAGTGGCTCCCTTGGTAGTGAATTTCCAATCGCCTGCCGGCCCGTATGCAGCTTTGAAAATCGTGCGCTTGTAGACAGGATACTCTCCACTGATGATCCCAGGGAACCGCCTCCATTCCGCTACCTCTTTGCGATCCTCTACCTCCTGGCGCTCTTTCATCTTCTTTTGGTGTTCCTTTTCTTCCCGTTCTGCAGTCTGGTCCCGGGACTCGATCCGATAACCTAGGCCGCACTTGATTCGTAGCGGCACCTTGTCTTTAGTCAGTACCTCCTCTACTGGGAAGGACTCCCACTGCGGCCGCAGATCAATGATATGCTTGGGAAATTCAAACAGCATGGTTAGAAACACACCAGGTCCCTCGATGCGGGTGACATTCCCGCCCCACTCGAACACCACGGCGTTGTAGGGCTTGACCACTGCTACTCCCGGCCCCCCAAACAGTTCCAATACTCCCGCAGGCTTAGTCAAGATGATCTCTCCGTCCTCAATGATAAAATAAGGGGGGTTCATGTTGAACATTACAGTGAACAGCAACCGCAACGCTTGCCCGCGGGTCACCCCGAAAGTCTCGCGCATCGCCAGCAGCCACTCTGAACTGACGTACATAACGGCCAGGAGTGGCACCCCTATCACACTGATCCCGGCCAGCAAGCCGGCCACGGCTGACCAGAACACTCTGGACCAAGTCACGCCGATCAGGAAACGCAACAACACGTTGTTGGTGATGGTCATATCCGGGGTGTTCAACCATCGGTATAGAGGAATACCTACCGCCAGAGCGATGGCGAGGATCATCCAGATGGCTGTGAGCAAGCGCCGCCAGCCAGGCGGTGACCGGAAACGGACAATGAAAAGAGTGAGAGACAGAAAGACAAAACAGCCAACTCCTGTCTTCCACCGCAGGCTCACAAACGTGAAGACAACGACCAGTAGTAATAACACCACGAGCTGGCGGTAGCTACGTCTCTCTCCCAGTTCCATCACTTCGACTATCATTTCCGATGGTTCGTTCACTTCGACTGTCGTTTCCGATGTTTCGTTTGTCATAACAATCTCCTATGGGCCTCCAAAAGCAAGAGGAGGCCTCCCTCTTGGGGATAGCCTCCTCTCACCGCCGCCACTCCGCAGCTCTCGTTTTTAACCTTGGCTGCTTGGTGACAAAATACACTCTGTGTTATTGTCCTGGCGGAGGAGCTATCCCCCCAAAGCGTCTATTGATCTGGCGTAGCGTTGCTCGTCCAAGATATCCATCACTACTCTAGCCTTGTGACTAAAGCGGCTTAGCGGCTGAGTGCCTTCAAGAGCTAACTTCCCCGGTGGCTCTTGTGGTTTGGTTACCACTGGCTTCCCAATGAGGGGGTCTTTCTCCAATCCCCGTAGCATGGCTGTCGCCTGGCAGCCTCCACGACACATTGCGAATTCTCTACACCCCAGGCACTCAACGGGGGTCATTCCTCGCCACGCTTCCATCGCCGGTGAGTGCCAAATCTCTTCCAGTGATCGCTCCAGCAGATTGCCGCACATCAGTGGGGCATGATTACAGGGGCGCACATTGCCCCAGGGATCAATGGTGGCCTGCGCGATGCCAGCTAGGCATCCATAAGAACCGTTAGCAGCGAAACAATGCGGAATGGGCGTACCGAAGCGCACCGGTTCGCCATTTCCCTTCGGCCCACGCCCGTTGCCACCTATTCCATTTCCTCCGTTAGCGATATTCTCAATCGCCTCCACCGCTCGTTGCAATTCAAGCTCGCCCGGCTCAATTTCGGGCAGTGACGCGCCGATAAAGCGCTGAAATGACGCATGGTCAGCACCCAGTTCCTGGCCCAAAGAGACGATGGCTTC
>CAYNWI010000139.1:0-2295 GCA_964400825.1 uncultured Anaerolineae bacterium
TTATCATTTGAGGGAATTATACCACCTCGGTAACATTTTACATGAATGAATACGGACTCTGTACAATCCGGTGGAATTGGAGTATAATTTTGGTTACATTCCCGAAAGCTGAAGCGGCGATAACAGAATGGGAGAGAGGGATACGACATGGCACAGATTAAACAAGTGATCAAGCGAACAGGGGCTGTGGTTCCCTTCAGGAAAGAGCGCATCACCAACGCTATCTATCGGGCGGCGGTGGCCGTGGGCGGCCGCGACAGGTCTATCGCAGAGCGGCTGGCCGACCAAGTGGTAGCCATGCTGGAGGCCATCACGCCACCAGGCCACATCCCCACCGTCGAGGAGATCCAGGACATCGCCGAGAAGGTGCTGATCGAGAACGGCCACGCCAGAACTGCCAAGGCCTTCATCCTCTACCGTGACGAACGGGCCCGCCGTCGGAAGGAGCGAGCCGAGCGTTCGGCCCATCCGTCCCCGAACATCCCCTGGCCCAAGATTTGGGAGGTGCTGAACTGGGCCGTTGATCACGACCTCCACACTGTAGAATGTCTGAACGCGCGCATCGCGCGGGGCGAGTTCCCTGAGATTGTGCGGGAGACCGACCGGGCCTACAACGAGGACATCACAATCGCGTCGGAGATGATCGGAGAGCGCAGGGATGGCGTGAAGATTGTCATCATCGCCGGGCCCTCCTCCTCTGGCAAGACGACCACCACCATCAAGCTCAGCCACCTGCTGAGGAAGATGGGGCTCAGCCTGGTCCCGCTCACGGTGGACAACTACTTCTTCGACCTGGAGCTCCACCCCAAGGATGAGTACGGTGACTACGACTTTGAGACGCCCCAGGCCCTCGACCTGGAACTCATCAACGAGCACCTGGCACGCCTGATCGCCGGTGAGGAGGTGCAGATCCCCTTCTACGACTTTAAGACCGGCAAGCGACACGTCAGCCGGACGACCCCGATGCGGGTCAGGCCGAGCGACATCATCCTCATTGACAGCCTGCACGGACTGTTCGCCGACATGGCGCAGGGCGTGGACGACGAATTGAAGTTCAAACTGTACATCGAGCCGCTGCTGCAGATGAAGGGGCCTTATGGAAAGTTCGTGCGCTGGACGGATCTGCGTTTGATGCGCCGCATGGTCCGCGACGCCATCCACCGCGCCTACAAGCCACAGCAAACGCTGGAACACTGGCACTACGTTCGCCGCAGCGAGCTGCGAAACATCATCCCCTACGTCAACACCACCGACTACATCGTGAACAGCGGCCTGCCATACGAGTTACCCGTCATGCGGGCCAGGCTGTTTGACCGCTTCGAGAAGTGGGTGGAACAGTACCGGGACGATCCGCTGCGCGAGGATGCCTTCACACGCGCCGAGCGTGTGCATCATCTGCTGAAATCCGTCACCCCGGTCGAGGACGATTCGGCCATACCGCCCGACTCGCTCCTGCGGGAGTTCATCGGCGGCAGTTGCTACGAGTATTAACGTGCTCAGATCGAGTATCGAAATCATCAATCCCCACGTCCCTCGCGGCCACATCCGCCACGCTCTGTTCGACTTCGACGGCACGGTGTCACTCGTCCGCGAGGGCTGGCAGGGGGTGATGATCCCCATGATGGTCGAGGTGCTGCTGGAGACGCCACGACACGAGTCCGAGGAAGAACTGCGTGCCGTAGTCACCGAGTTCGTGGACCGGCTGACAGGCAAGCAGACCATCTATCAGATGATCCAGCTCTGCCAGGAGGTGCGCCAGCGTGGAGGGGAGCCGCTGGATCCCCTGAAGTACAAGTGGATGTACCTGGCCCGGCTGTGGGGGCGCATTGAGGGGCGCGTGGCCGGGCTGAAGAGCGGCGAAATCGAGCCAGAAGAGATGATGGTGCCAGGCGCGGTGCCGATGCTGAAGGCCCTGCGTGGTCGGGGCGTCTCCTGCTATCTGGCTTCGGGCACGGACGAGGTCTACGTGCTGGACGAGGCGGCGGCCCTGGGACTGACGCCGTACTTTGCCGGCATCTACGGCGCGCTGGACGATTACCAGAACTACTCCAAGAAGATGGTCATCGAGCGCATTCTGGGCGACCACCATTTGAGCGGCCCCGAGTTTGTGACCTTTGGCGATGGCTACGTCGAGATCGAGGACACCAAAGCCGGGGGCGGCATCGCCGTGGGGGTCGCCTCCGACGAGGCCAGCCGCCAGGGGATCAACGAATGGAAGCGGAGGCGGCTGATCGAGGCTGGGGCCGACCTCATCATCCCCGACTTTCGCCAGCACGAGCAGTTGGTGGCCTATCT
>CAYNWI010000139.1:2395-6566 GCA_964400825.1 uncultured Anaerolineae bacterium
CGGAGGATTGACCGATGCCTTATCCCCTTTTCGACCGCAGCAAGCTGAAGCTCAGACCCCTGTCGGAGCGAGTGCACGACATGATTCTGGCCGAGGTCTTGAATCTGGACGACGACGTTCCGCCCTTCGATGACCCTGGCCTGGAGCAAGTGGCCCAGCGCGTGGCGCGGGCGCATTGGGCTGGGGCTCAGGTGATCCTGATGATGGGCGCGCACGTCATCAAGCGCGGCCTGTCGCGCTTCGTCATTGACCTGATGGAGCGAGGTATCGTCACCCACATCGGCATGAATGGCGCTGGCCCCATCCACGACTTCGAGCTGGCCCTCGTCGGAGCGACCACCGAGAGCGTGGCCCGCTACATCCAGGAGGGGCAGTTCGGGCTGTGGGAGGAGACGGGCCGGATCAACGAGGCCATCAAGCAAGGGGCACGCGACGGCCTGGGGCTGGGCGAGGCGGTCGGGCGGATGATCGAGGCGGAGCGATTTCCACATCGCGAGGTGAGCATCCTGGCGGCGGGCTACCGGCTGCAGGTGCCGGTGACGGCGCACGTGGGCATCGGTTACGACATCATCCACGAGCATCCCAACTGCGACGGCGCGGCCCTGGGCGAAACCTCCTACCGCGATTTTCTGGCCCTGGCCCACAGCGTCTCCAATCTACAGGGTGGGGTGCTGTTGAACTTCGGCACGGCGGTGATGGGGCCAGAGGTCTTCCTCAAGGCGCTGGCCATGGCCCGCAACGTGGCCCACCAGGAGGGGCGGCGCATCAGCCGCTTCACCACTGCCGTCTTCGACCTGGTGGACCTCGGCCCCGACTATCACCACGAAGCGGCCAAGTCCAACGCGCACTACTACTTCCGACCTTACAAAACCCTCCTGGTGCGCACCGTCCGGGACGGCGGCGAGAGCTTCTACATCCGTGGCGACCACCGGGTCACGCTGCCGAACCTGTATCGCCTCGTTACCGAGAAGTGATGGACGAAAGACGGCTCGACGAGCTGCTGAACCGATTCCCCCACCTCCGCGTGCTGGTGGTGGGCGACTTCTTTCTGGACAAATACCTGATCATTGACCGGCAACTGAGCGAGGTCTCGCTGGAGACGGGACTGGAGGCCTATCAGGTCGTGGAGGCGCGGTGCAGCCCCGGCGCGGCTGGGACGGTGGCCTCCAACCTGCGGGCACTGGGAGTCAAGGTCACGGCGCTGGGCGTCATCGGCGACGATGGCCAGGGTTACGAGCTGAAGCGGGGCCTGGCGGAGAGGGGAGTGGACATCGAGCCGCTCATCCAGTGGGCTGACCTCTTCACGCCGACTTATACCAAGCCCCTGGTGCGGGAACCTGACGGCCACGAGCACGAGATTCAGCGGCTCGACATAAAGAACCGCTCCTCCCTGCCATCCGATGCGGAGGGGCAAGTCATCGCCCGTCTACGGAGCCTGGTGCCCAAAGTGGACGCGGTGATCGTCGCCGACCAGGTGCAGGAACGCAACTGCGGCGTGATCACCGACCAGGTGCGGGAGGAGATCGGGCAACTGGCGCTCCACTATCCCGACAAGGTCTTCGCCGCTGACTCTCGCCAGCGCATCGGGCTTTTCCGGCACGTGATCATCAAGCCCAACCGGCGCGAGGCGATTTTAGCCGTGCGGACGGATTGGGAAGGCGAGTTCACCCTGGAGGTGGCCAGGGAGTGCGGTGCAGAGCTCTTCCGTCGCAACCAGAAACCCGTCTTCCTCACCGCTGGACCTCAGGGCATCTTTCTGTTCACAGAGAGGGGCTGCCTTCCCCCCCAAAGTTGGGGGGGACTGAGGAGGGGCTGCCAACACATTCCAGCCGTGCCGGTAGAGGGCCAGATAGACGTCGTCGGAGCAGGTGACAGCGTGATGGCCGGCCTCGTGTCGGCCTTGGGCAGCGGCGCCGAGCCTGAGGAAGCAGCCCTGTTGGGCAACATCGTGGCCTCCATCACCATCCAGCAGATCGGCACCACCGGCACGGCCTCACCGGCGCAAGTGAGGGAACGTTTCGGTTATTTGAGGAGAACTGCCTTCATTGGAGGGAAGCTGACTAGGGCAGAAGCTGTCAAGATATTGGGTCTCGAAACTGTAGAGGAGTTGGAGTACCAAAGGGGTACTATCCACAAGGACATCCAATGGGGGTTAAGAGGTGAGTGAAGCCATCTCCGAGAAGGGACGGGAGGCCTCCTCCACTGAGAGGGGGCTTTGTCGTTTTGATTTGGAGAATTCGCCGAGAAGGGGTATAATAGCCGCGAAACTCTCGCAAGGGACAAAAAACTCGAAAGGGGAGTGACGATGCGAATTCTGGTTACTGGAGGCGCGGGCTTCATTGGCTCGCACGTAGTAGATGCTTTGATCGAAAGAGGTCACGAGGTAGTTGTGGCGGACGATCTCTCCACGGGAAAGCGTGAGCACCTCAACCCGCGAGCGAAGTTCCATCGCCTCGACATCCGCGATGCCCAGGGCCTGGAAGATGTCTTCGCCGCCGAGCGACCTGAGATCGTCAACCACCAGGCGGCGCGGGCCAACGTGCGTGAATCCATGGCCAGGCCCGTCCTCTACGCTGAGGTCAACGTCATCGGCTCGCTCAACTTGCTGGAGCTGAGCCGAAAGTATGGGGTCGGCAAATTCATCTACGCCTCCACCGGCGGGGCGGTCTACGGCGAACCGGAGTACCTCCCCGCCGACGAATCCCACCCCATCAACCCCCTCGATCCCTACGGGGCCAGCAAGCATTTCGTGGAGCACTACCTTTATCTCTACGGCGTCAATTACGGCCTGCACTACACCGTCCTGCGCTATCCCAACGTTTACGGCCCGCGGCAGGACCCCTACGGCGAGGCGGGGGTGGTGGCCATCTTCACCGACCAGATGCTTGAGGGTGGGCAGCCGGTGATCAACGGCAGCGGCGAGCAGGAGCGGGACTTTGTCTACGTCGGCGACGTCGCGGCGGCTAACATCCAGGCTATGAAAAAGGGTGACGGCCAGATCTACAACCTGGGCTGGGGAGTCGGCACCTCCATAAACGAGATCTTCGCCAAGCTGAGGAAAATCACCGCCTATGAGAGGCAGGCCGTCCACGGCCCTCCCAAGCTGGGTGAGGTTTTCAAAGTCTACCTGGAGGCCAGCAAGGCCCAGCACGAGTTGGGCTGGGTGCCACGGGTCGGGTTGGACGAGGGGATGAGGAAGACAGTGGAGTACTTCAGAAATGCGCGTAGGGATTAACGCCCTCTTCTTGGAGCACCCTGAGACAGGCAGCGGACAGTACACGCACCACTTGCTGGAGGCACTGGCGAAGGTAGATTCAACGAACGAATACCTGCTGTTCAGCCCAAGCCCAGCACCTCCAACCTCCAATATCCAATATCCAATATCCAACTGGGCCAAGCTCTGGTTCGAGCAGGTCTCTTTCCCCCGCGCTTGTCGCCGCTTGCACCTGGCCCACGTCCCCTACTTCGCCTCGCCTCTCTTCCCAACGGTGCCAACAGTGGTCACCGTCCACGACCTTATCCCCCTCATCTTGCCCGCCTATCGCGGTTCGCTCCTGGTGCGGTTGTACACTCGATTGGTGGCTACCGCCGCCCGCAAGGCCGAGGCTATCATCACCGTTTCCCAGGCCTCTGCGAGGGACCTCGTGCGTCACCTGCACATCCTGCCAGAGCGGATCCACGTCACCTACGAGGCCGCTGGCGAGGCATTCCAGCCTGTGGAGGACGAAGCGCAATTGGCCGCCATCCGCCAGAAGTACGCTCTGCCGGAGCGGTACCTCCTCTATCTGGGCGGCTTCGACCAGCGCAAGAATGTCTACACTGTGCTCAGGGCCTTTGCTCTGCTGGTCAGTAAACAGCCGCAGGCCAGGCTGGTCGTTGTCGGCAAGTTGCCTGGACGGAACAGTCCTCTGTTTCCGGACCCCCACCGTTTGGTCAGGGAATTGGGAGTGGAGGAAAGCGTGATCTTCACCGGCTGGGTGGCCGAGGAGGACAAGCCGTCTCTTCTTAGTGGCGCGGCGGCTTTCCTCTTTCCCTCACTCTACGAGGGGTTCGGGTTGCCGGCTCTGGAGGCGATGGCCTGCGGCACTCCCGTCGTAGCCTCCAACCGTTCGTCGTTGCCGGAGGTGGTGGGCGAAGGGGGGATATTGGTCGAGCCCACGGACGTGGAAGC
>CAYNWI010000140.1:0-6505 GCA_964400825.1 uncultured Anaerolineae bacterium
ATAGGAGCAACTTCGACTTGAAGTACGCCTACTACTCCGCCGCGCCGCCTACGCCCACACCCACCAACACGCCGACAGCGATCCCCACACCGACGGCAACGCCGACCTACACCTCCACGCCGACGGCCACACCAACCTCAACCCCCACACCGACGCCGACGGCCACCAACACGCCGACAGCGACCTCCACACCAACGGCAACGCCTACAGCCATACCAACCTCAACACTCACATCTACCCCCACTTCCATGTGGAAGCTATACCTGCCGCTAATCTTTAAGAAGACACCGTAAGAAAGGGAGAATAATGACTGACAACAACTACGACGTTAAGGATGTATCCCTGGCCACCAAAGGCCGATTCAAGATCGAGTGGGCGGAGCAGGAGATGCCGGTGCTGCGGCTGATCCGGGAGCGCTTCGCCAGGGAGAAACCCCTCAAAGGGATCCGCATCGCCGCCTGCCTCCACGTGACTTCGGAGACGGCTAACCTGGTCCACACTCTCCAGGAGGGCGGAGCTGACGTGTGCCTCTGCGCCTCCAACCCCCTCTCTACCCAAGACGACGTGACGGCCTCGATTGTGGTCAACTTCGAGATACCCGTCTTCGCCATCAAGGGCGAGGACAGCCAGACCTACTATCAACATATCAACGCCGCCCTGGACCACGTCCCCCACATCACCATGGACGACGGGGCGGACCTGGTCTCCACCCTGCACAAACAGCGAGGCGACCTCATCGAGAACGTCATCGGCGGCACCGAGGAGACCACCACCGGCGTCATCCGCCTGCGGGCCATGGCTGCCGAGGGCGCGCTGCGCTACCCCATCATCGCCGTCAACGACGCGGATACGAAACACCTCTTCGACAACCGCTACGGCACCGGCCAGTCAACCATTGATGGCATCCTGCGGGCCACCAATTTCCTGCTGGCCGGACGGAACTTCGTGGTGGGCGGCTACGGCTGGTGCTCGCGGGGCATCGCCATGCGGGCGCGAGGCATCGGGGCCAACGTGATCGTCACCGAGGTGAACCCCCTGCGCGCTCTGGAGGCCGTGATGGACGGCTACCGGGTGATGCCCATGATCGAAGCAGCCAGGATCGGCGACGTCTTCGTCACTTCCACCGGCGACAAGAACGTGATTGACAGGCATCATCTGGAGGTCATGAAGGACGGGGCAATCGTGGCCAACTCCGGCCACTTCAACGTGGAGATCAACATCCCGGCCCTGGAGGAGATGGCCGTCGAGGTGCGGCCCGTGCGCGAGTCCGTCAAACAGTACATCCTGTCGGACGGACGGCGCATCAACCTGCTGGCTGAGGGGCGCCTGGTCAACCTGGCGGCGGCAGAGGGCCACCCGGCCAGTGTGATGGACATGAGCTTCGCCAACCAGTCCCTGGCCGTGGAGCACATGGTCAAGCATGGGGGGGAGTTGGAGAAGAAAGTGTACCGCGTGCCCGAGGAGATAGACCGGAGAATCGCCCGCCTGAAACTTGCCAGCATGGGCATCGAGATTGATACCCTCACAGACGAGCAGGAGAAGTACCTGCGGTCGTGGGAGGCGGGGACGTAAAGGGGGCCTTTTCGCCGTGGTGGAAGCGGATGAGGCGACATCGGGACAAAACAAAAGAGGGAGCTCACTTGCTCCCTCTTTTGTGGTTTCAAAGGTCATCTCTTACCGGTTGAAGCCATTGTAACCGCCACCCCAATCCTTGTCGCCCTGCCACTCCCAACTGAAGTTCTGTACGTTGGCAATCGCAATTAGTTCGCGATCAACGGTTCCGCCAGGGTAATCTACCTGATGGTGCCCTTCCACCACAGCCGATCCCACATAGTCACCCTGCTCGTCGGCCAGGTCGGAGACCACCGGCAGGTAGAAGGTCGTAGAACGGTTAGCGGTATCAATCCAATCGCCGAGGAATAGAATCTCGTCTCCATCCTGGTCGAAGAAATCTACTGTTACGAAGATCGTGTCGGTATAAATGTTCTGAACTTGTATCGAGGATTGCCAGCCGCTCGCGCCGTACTCCTCTCTATACAGGATGGGGACATGGCTGACATAGCTCGTCTCCATCGAATCCGTTTTAGCTACCCCATTGTAAGTCATGTACTGAGATCGACGCGGTTGTTCATCCCTTCTCTCATCCAAGAGGGCGATAAGGTTGGGGGAGCTGTTCCTGGCCACTGCTGCCGCGAGCTTGCCATTCATTTCATCGGGTGGGTCAAAGACATGCAGTGCATCGGATCCAATCCAGTGGCTATGTTCACACTCCCATTCGGTACCCTGTTCATAGTAAGTCACCGTCACATTCCTACCACTCGAATCAATGTTCTGCACTGGTATCTCAGAGTAGAGCATCCAATAATCTCGGAAGGAGAGCGGTAAATAGACATCCCTTGCCCCTGAGGAGAAGGCATTGTAAGCCATGGCTCGATCTGAGTCTGTGTTCACCTCATTCACTATCACCGCCACCGGCTCATTTTCGCTGATGACCTCTGCTGTGCCACGGAAGTCGCTTCCCAAGTGTGTATTATCCAATTGAGTCAGCTCGAGGGAGGCGCCCGGTGGGATGCTGAATGTGCCCCACTCGGGATCCCTATCTACGTCTCCACCATTCTCAGAGTAGAACTTCACATACACGTTAGCTGTTGCCGTACCGGCATTCTGGATATGAATGGTGGTGTTCCATTCGTGGTCGTATAGATCATACTCTCGCATGATCATAGGCAGGCGGAGCGTATTGGCTGCGCACGCGAAGCCAGGATCCGGTGTGAGCCCTATGACGGCGCTGATGCCATCGTAGGCGGTAATCATGTAGGAGTGGCGGTTTTGAACCACAACTGAAACATCTCTGTTAGCTGCCACCATAGCAGAGCCGGAGAAGTTACTCCCGACCACAGTTGACGCGTCAAGGATCCAGATGCCGTAAGCCCCGACCGTGTTCGTGATGGTGACGAGCTCAATGCCGTTGGTATCGTAGAAAGTGACCCGCACCACAGCATTTGGCGAAAGGTAGTCATTGTACCTGATGGTGATGATGGAGTTCCAACCATTGTAATTGGCCTTGACATCTGGCACGCCGACCACACTGCAGGACCTGTGATAATAGTCGGGCTGCCATTCAATGTGTTCTGGAGGAGGATCAGTGATGGACTCTCGGGGCGGCAGCTCAAGCCAGGATCCAGTATAATTGACGGAGGCATAGCCCCAGACGAGTTCCTGATAGGGATACCAAAGACGTAGTTGGGTTCCGTCGAAGGGAGGACGGTCGGCTTTCCATCCACCACAGCCAGGGAACCATGTTGGCAGACAGTTGTTGTTTGGGTTATTCTTCCACCCCCACGAGTTATACGCCCAGACTGCATAATACCAGTCCTCGACCATGTGCGGGTCACGGTTGCCAATGTAGACATCACGGAGATTCCACTTCTCGATCAAGATCCGCGCGCCGGTGCCAATGTTGTAGGCAGGTTCGGCCGCCACTCGATACTGGTCGATGGCTGGATCAGGAAAGTGGATTTTATTGATTCCCATCACCCCATAGTCGCAACTGACCTCATTGATGACGGTATAACCCCACTCCCCGTAGTCTGCCTCGAATTGCTTCCAGCCGTAGCTTTCGGTATCGCCTATACCCTTGAGCAGGACACAGGGCGCATACGGAGCGATGAGCTGTGCTTCCGAAGATGGATACCCTTTCCATATCTGCGGAAGATCGGGGCCCTCGTCAGCCAAGCGATTGGTTCCTGCTCGGTCGAAAACGTGCACCAGCTCGTCAGGCCAAGGCTGGTAACCGTATGCCGCCGGTTCAGGGCAGCTCCCTTGGGCTACGCATATCGGAGGGTCACTTGCTTGTGCGAAGACGACGAAGCCAAGCAAGACTGTAAGCAATAGAATATACCCTTGTGCAAAGAATTGAAACCGCTTGCTGTTCTCGAACATCACTCTCCTCCTGTATGCCACCGTCGTTATATCTATCGGTCTGTCCACCCGAGCAAAGCGATCCAATTGGAAGATTGGGTCAACGGTATCTGCACCATCGGTTCCCCTCTCGCCTGCATCAGGATTGTACCTTTCACATCACATTTGGCTCTCACGGGCTGACCTCGTTGACTGGCAACTCCCCAGTGATCCAGCCGATAGGTTGCACCCAGTGGGACGAGCGCGCCGCCGGGATGGGGCGTATTTCGCCCCCTTGGACCGGCATGATATAGACCTCGGCACCTGGATACTTCGTAGCAATTAACCACTGCCCATCCGGCGACGGGAACTCGGCGGCAAAGAACTCTTCCTCTGCTATTGGGCCGGTGAATATCGTCTGCTTCTCCCCTGATTGCAGGTCCAGTAACTCCATCTGCACTACCTCTCCCTGGGGCGTTGGTGGGCGGATCAGCAGGTGCCGTCCGTCAGGCATCCAGAAAGCGGAATACCAGTTGAGTGGATGGTCTCCCAGCCGGTCTCCCCTGGCCCCGCTCAGGATGGTGGTCATCTCTCGTCCATCAAGAGAGAATATGATGAGTTCATAGGTGATGGTCGGTTCGCGGCTCATTGTGCGGGATAGCAACAAGTGCGTTCTGTCGGGAGAAACAGACAGAACATGCCACTGCCCTTCAACATTGATCACAGTCTCACGTCGGGCCGCTCTGCTGACCATGTCTATGGCCCAGATTTCCCGAGGGCCCTGGAGAGGCCTGGCGAGGTAGTAGAACGATTTGCCATCGGGAGAGTATCCGAGCGACGTGATGCCGTAAAGGGTGTCATCTGAGAGCAATAGCTCCTCACGCGCGCCATCGGCGGCGATGAGGTACCACTCTGTCCGAAGAGGCACATTGGGGTCCTTGGGCTTTTCGAGAGGAACCAATCGTCCATAGATTATACTTGCGCTGTCAGGTGACCAAGCCACGAGAAAACCCACTCGCTCGGTCAGCTTGCGCTGATGCGCCCCGTTGACATCTATCACCCAGAGCTCTGAGCCAGCGGTTCTGGCGGACCTTTCGCTTGCCCCAGGCAGTATTATGGTATAGGCGATCCTCGTCCCGTCCGGAGATAGCATCGCACCAGCACTCCAGCCCTCTTTGTGCGGACCTATGATGCACACCTGCTTTCGTGCCTCCAAGTTGTGAACACTGGCTATCCACAGGGTTGAGATGGTTCGAGTGTGATCTGTCTCTTCGTAAACCAGCTTCAAGCCCTCCGGAAGCGGGCCAGGGAGGGTTGGTAAGGGTCTCGGCGTGGACACGGCTGTAGGTGTACCAGGGACCAGGAACGTGGCCGTCGGCGCTGGCGTGGGCAACTCCTCTCCCACCGCCCACATCAAGGTCTTGACCACAAAAAGCTCAGACCCAACGTAGACATTGGTCACATAGCGACCATCAGCAAAGGCGCCAGCACTGCTGACCATTCCAATGCTCTCCACACCCTCCCCGCTGTAGCTCTCCGTTTGCTCAAACAAAACATTCCCTACGTTGTCATACGTCCTAACCGCAATGGGTGTGTCTTGCACTTGGGCATATTCGAAGATAAGGTAGACTGAGCTGGTGCGGGAGGGGAAATTGATCACCGCTGGCCCGCCGGGGGCGTCGCTCATGCGAACATTCCCAATAGAGGGAACAGGTGTTGACGCCGGGGGCTGTTGCCATGCCACTGTCTCTCCACCCCACGATCTGAAGATGAGAGCCAGAGCCATCACCAAAACGATCAAGGCCACTATACCCAATAAACTTCCCAGGGAACTGAAAATCCTTCTCACCGCTGCACCTCCTTCTCAGAATCTTGCCTGCCGAAAAACTCGGTTCAGAAAGCCGAAGATAAGTCCTTGCCAGTGCAAGGAAGCCTTCGGCAGCTACGGAGAAACTTTGTTGCTTTCTGCCGCTTCAGTGTACCTAACGTGCTCTACTATAATTATACCACGGTTGGGGGGGGGGATGTCAATAGGCCAAACCTTAAAATTTTCCATCTGGTAATGGAAAACTCCCCACGAGGCGGGCTCGTTCTCCTCCTCGTGATACATTCATCGTAGGACCTACTTGCCCATAAGAGGCTTCAAAGTGATACCATCCCTGACTCTCAGTCTGCGCTATAGCTTTCAAAATGATCGCCGGAACCACATAGGATTGTGAGAAGGTCGGATCGGGATAGCCAGTGTGAATCTGTGGATAGGTCGGGCCATCGTCTCCTAATTGGTTTCTGGATGCACGATCGAATTGGTAGGCAATGGTAGAAGGATACGGCTGCTGGCCATCAACGGGTGAAGGGCAGGACGCCAAGACCAACTGGGGTGCAAACATCATCACTCCAATTAAGCAGATGAGAGTCCCTTTCAGGAATTTCCTAGCAAGGTCTCGTAATTGATTAACCATTGTCATTATTCTCCTTTTTTCACTAATCGACCGAGGCCGATGTCCATCTCTGGCGAAGTGATGAGGACCACTAGTGCACTTTCACAAAACAGATCGTAACTGCTCAGGCATAGAGTTACTATGCCAGGTTGCGTCCGTTTTCTTAT
>CAYNWI010000141.1:0-6504 GCA_964400825.1 uncultured Anaerolineae bacterium
ATAGTTTAACACACAAACCCCCGGTTGTCAATAGTACTTTAAGGTTATTCGCTACCAGGAGCAAGGCTCATGAGACAGAGAGGTCCGCTTGACGAATTGTCGTCCCTTGAAGCAAGCAACCCGCGCCAGGCGTAAAACGTGAAACGTAATGACCTCTTACGTTTTACGCTTTACGTTTTATGTCTCACGCAGAACCTTCACAATACGACAAACAAGTAGAACGACGAGGGCCCAGAGTACTTCACTCAACGTCAACCAGAGCCTGAAGATCAGGGCGATGACCACCGCTATCCCAAAGGGCACGAAAGAGCTCAGCAACAGGGAAAGCGAGACCTCCCGAATGCCCAGGCCGGCGGGGATGAAAAACGCCAACTGGCTGATCACGCCGGAGATCACCAGGAAGCTGGCTACTGCAGGCAAATGGGCCAAAGGCACGGGGTAGATCATATTGGCTTGCAGGTAGAAGGCCAGCCCGCCGAGCAGCCAGGCGAAAGCATAAAGAGCTATCCAAGTCAAGGAGTCTCGGCGCCTGATCAGGCCGATATTCTCAGCCCGTTTCTTCAAAACATACTTAAGGACAGCACTGAATCCCGAAGGATGCAGCACCACGAACCCCAAGGGCGCCAGAAGCAGCAGCAGGTAATTGAGGGGACCCGCGTACACCTGGCGAGAATACATCATCAGGGGCAAATAGACGACCAGCCCTGAGAAGGCAGCCAGGGCCAACTCCCACAGGCTCCCCAAAGCGGTAAGCGACTTGGCGATCCCTCTCTTCTCGTAGAAGTAAGCCCTTCCCAGGACATACCAAAAAGTGCCAGGGATATATTTGATGAGGCCGGAATAACAGTAGATCTGAAGATTTCCGCAATAGTTCGAGAATCCAGCCAACCGACCGATTACCTGGCTCCAAACGCTGGCTAGCAAGAGAAAGGACACAGGATAGGTGGCAGAGGCGGCCAATAGGTAACGATAGTCAATATTCCACTCATACTGAGCAAGTTCCTGCCAGTTACGATAGAGAGCAAGGCCCAGGAAAACGAAGGAAGCTCCAGCGGCGATAAGCGCAGCGATGGTCTTGACACCTCTGTTTTGGCTCACTCTCCTGATAGCTCTCACAGCCGCCATATCTCCAAACAATCCGTTAATCCTGACAATCTGTGTTCTCTCGCCTGGCGCAAGTCGAAACACTCGGTTCCACTTTCAGACCGGCTTTCGACCGATTAGCACCACGCTGCTCGTGAACATCTCACGCAAGACGGGTATTCTGGTAGTCAGAGACAGGATGGGGCGCAGGATCCTGATCATATCCAGCCCCACTGGACGATGTATCTTGCACAATACCTCCAAAGAGCTAGCCTTGAGGAAGCGCTCAAAACCTCTCACAGTGAGCTTGTTGACATGGGGCAACTCGGCTGCTCCTGTCAGCTCAATCCTAGCAAACTCGGGGAGGCTAGAATGGATGTGCTCGGTTTCGTCAATAGCTCTGGCCACATTGAGAAGCGCCTTCTCTGAAAACAGCACCTGACACCAGGGAAAATGGATCCAGTCCGTCAAATGAGCCCCCCAGGGGCTGAAGTAAGGCGGGAAGCTGATGAAAACCTCACCCCCCGGTTTGATGACCCTCTGAACCTCTCCCAGCACTCCGGCAGGATCAGCTAAATGCTCGAAGGTGTAAGTGGAGATCGCCAAGTCAAAGCTGTTATCTGCAAAAGGCATGGCCGCTGCATCAGCCACGACCAGCCCAGGGCGCTGGCTGCTATCTGGCTCGTGTTCCGCGAAACAGGATCGGGCGATTTGAACGTTGGTCTGGCTGATGTCCAGGCCGGTCACCCTCTTCGCTCCTTGCAGGAGATAGAACAGCTCCTTACCCCCCAGACCGCAGCCGACGTCTAGCACGTCCTTGCCCTCCAGATTGATAGAGGGTTGAAATGCGGAGTAGGAACGCTCTGCCTGATCGAACTCCCACTGAAAATACGCCCTGGCTCCGGTCTTAGCTGCCATCAACTCCCCGAAGGATCCGTAAGGTTGCTGATGCAGCTTGTTTAAGAAGAAGATCAGCTTCTCTTCTAGTTTGACCCTCACTGCCCCCCCCGGTCCCCCCCAACCCTTCGACCTTGCTCAGGACAGGCTTTTTGGGGGAGGTTCTTGGCAGCGAACTCTCGCCAGCCGTCGCGCAGCCCCCGGATGTACGGACGCAGGTGCCGGGCGTTTCCCTTCACTGTCTCGCGGGCCAACACCCAAAGGACAAAAAGGGCCAACGACAGGCGCGGCGGCCGACAATGCTTGAGGTAAAAGGGCACGATGTATTTGCCCAGATAGTACCACTTGAGGGGCGACTCCTCGCCAGTGCTGGCCGACACTTTGTGCCACATCACGGCCTGTGGCACGCAGACGATGCGGTAGCCGCCGCGCCGAACTCTGGCCGAGAAATCATAGTCCTCGTGATACATGAAAAAGGCCGGATCGAACATTCCTACCCGTTCGAAGACCTCCTGCTTGACCAGCATGGCGCAGCCGGTAGCGTAGTCCACTTCCCGCTGGGCGCTGTATGCCGGGCCATCCTCTCGGCCGAAGCCGATGATGGTCACCCGGGGCGGGAAACGACGCCACCGGGCTCCCGCCGACCATAGCCGTCCCCCTTCGGCAGCCCTCCGACGGAGCTCAGGGCAAGGCTCAGGACACCGCTCTCCGCCGTAGTAATAGATCTTTGGCACCAGCATCCCGATCTTAGGATCCGATTCCCCAACAGCGACCAACTCGGTCAACAAACGCTCATCCACCAGGGTGTCATTATTTAGCAAGAAGACATAGTCAGCGCCCTGCTGCAAAGCGTGCTCAATGCCGATGTTACTGGCCCGTGCAAATCCCAGATTATCCTTGTTAACGATCACCTCCGCCGCAGGAAAAGCCGCCTTGATCGCATCGGGCGAACCATCGGTAGAGCCGTTATCTACTATCAACGGGCGGTAGTTTGAGTAGTCTGAGCTGGCGAGGGCTCTCAAACACTCTATCGTATCGTTGGCCCGATTCCAATTCACTATTGAAACGTAAATCAATGGAGAGTCCACAATAGAGTCAGCCTTCCTAACCTCGTGCTGCATCACTCCAGGAGGCGGGGCATCGTCTTCCACCTCGGCGGATGATTAGAGCCCCCCGCATCAGTCAAGCACAGGGACCCTTATCATACCACCATTAGCACTGAAAGCCAAATCCACGTGGGTGAATACACAGAATAGACAGAGCGCATCCTTCGTGCTATAATTAAGCCAGCTTGAAGCCCAGGGACTGGATCCACGCAAATGGAGTCGACGATCTGCAATCTATGCGGTTCTAATCAAACAGACCTGTATTACGAAGGACGAGACCGACAACTAGGTGGGACAAAGCGATTCCGACTGGTCCGCTGTCGGCAATGCGGCCTTATCTACCTGAACCCTCGACCGTCACGGGATGAAATTGGCTGGCACTACCCCGACGACTATGAGCCGTTTACCCGGTTCAGCCGCGACCGGAGTGGGCCTGCGGCTCGGTGGAGCCAGGCTCGCTACCTGGACAAGCGTTGTAAAGCAGTGATGCGCTGGAAATCCTCAGGACGCTTGCTAGACGTGGGCTGCGCCACCGGCGAATTCCTGGCCCGGATGATGAAATATGGCTGGCAGGTTCAAGGGGTGGAACTCAGCCCCACAGCGGCGGAGGCTGCGCGCCGGGAATATGACCTGGATGTTCTTAACGGTGATCTGACCCAGACCCAGTTCCCCGACCGCCACTTCGACGTGGTCACACTCTGGGATGTGCTGGAGCATTTGTACGATCCGGTGGCGGAGTTGGCGGAGATCAACCGCATATTGAAGGACGACGGCTTGTTGGTGATAGAATTGCCCAATACCCGGAGCTTTGACGCGGCCCTGTTTGGACCCTATTGGATCGGCCTGGACATGCCGCGCCACCTTTACGTCTTCCCTCCCACTCCCCTGGAAGCCATGTTAAAACAGGGCGATTTCCAAGTCGTCTCGCGGCGCTGTGCCAGCGGAGGATACGGCGCTTTTGTGCTAAGTCTAGACTTCTGGCTTGAAGGGCAACCACTCAAGTGGTTGAGTAGCCTGGTGGCCTTCCTATCGAAGGGGCCTGCGCTGCGCCTGTTGTTATCGCCTTACATCTACCTGGCCTATGCCCTGGGTAAAGGACCCGAAATCACTCTCTTCTGTCAAAAGATGAAGGGTCGCGAGCACCGATGAGAGCATCCTATGATGGAAGAGAACACAGCCTTAACCTTTGAGCTTGGCATTCTGCTTTCTTTACGTCTGCGAACAGCCTACACGTCAGTGTCAATAATAACTCGCATGAAAATGAAAAGGAGATACTCATGATAATACTAGGTTTAACCCACCCTATTTCTTGGAACAACGCTGCCTGCATCCTGGTGGATGGTCAACTGGTAGCCATGGCTGAAGAAGAGCGTTTCAACCGCATCAAACATGCGCCCCGTATGGCTGCCAAGCAGGCCATGGACTACTGTCTACAACAAGCAAACGTGACATTACAAGACGTCGACTACGTGGCCATTGGTTTCGACAGCGCCCTGCGCGCGGCCGCCGGCAATCTGGATTCACGCGAGATACTTTCCAGTTTGAACCAGGCGGCCCGATGGCTGTATTACGGCAGCATCTATGAGCGGCACCTGCCCCTGGACAAGTATGACCGTAACCGGATCATTTTTGTCAACCACCATCTGGCCCACGCGGCCAGTTCCTTCTTCGCCTCTGACTTCCCCGAGACCAACATCCTATCGCTCGATGGAAGCGGTGGCTCTGAATCGGGCATATTGGGCGTAGGGCGGGGCGCCGAGATCGAGGTCCTCAAAACCGTTTCAAACCGGGGAAGCTGGGGCCTGGTGTACGAGTTAATCACCGAAGCTCTCGGCTTTCGTCGTCACAGCGGCGAGGGTAAAACGATGGGATTGGCGGCCTATGGCCAACCCGATCCCAACGGCTTGCCGTTTGTGGACTGGGATTGCGAGATTCCTACCATTGACCCCGAGAAGCGCAAAGCGTTCGTCGCAAGGTTAGAGCACCGACACAAGGATGATCCCATCACGGCTGAACACCAACGACTGGCGGCCACCCTGCAAGACACCCTGGAACGGGCCACCCAGCGGATGGTGGAATGGTTGTATGAGCAGACCGGTATCCGCCGACTCTGTTTGGCAGGTGGCACAGCGCTCAACTGCTCAATGAATGGCAAACTTGCACAGTTGCCCCACGTTGATGTGGTCTTCATCCAGCCGGCTGCGCACGATGCTGGAACAGCATTAGGAGCGGCCCTGGCGGTCCATGTGGAGAAGACCGGCCGCCGACCAAACTGGCGTATGGAGCATGCTTACTGGGGACCTGAGTACAGCAACGAAGCCATCGAAGTGGCGCTGAGAGGTTTTACCGGCATCCGCTTCCACCGTAGTGATGATGTCTGCGCCGAGACGGCCGAGTTGCTTGCCGAAGGCCACATCGTCGGCTGGTTCCAAGGCCGACTTGAGGTTGGCCCCCGGGCCTTGGGCAACCGCAGCATCCTGACTGATCCATCTCGGCCAGAAATGAAGGACCTGATCAATAACCGGGTCAAGCATCGCGAGCCTTGGCGGCCTTTCGCCCCCTCGATTCTAGAAGAAGCGGCAGGTCGCTACATTGACCCACCTATGCCGTCACCTTACATGATCCTTGCTTTTGACACCAATACCTCTACCCAGGCCGAATTGGTGAGCGCTGTACACGTTGATGGCACCTGTCGCCCCCAAACCGTGAGCCGAGCCACCAACCCCCGTTACTGGGAATTGATTAAGCAATTTGAAAAACTCACCGGTATTCCGGCAGTGTTGAACACAAGCTTCAATGTGGATTCACAGCCCATCGTCAACACGCCCTACCAAGCCATTGATACCTTCCTGAACTGCGGCATGGAGGTCCTGGCTATTGGCGACTACGTGGTGTGGAAGGGTGATGCACATGGATATGGGCATGTGCGTTAGTTGCTTGCCCGGCTACCAGTCGAGATAATACATAATGAACCCCACTCCCCCTGTAACCAAGTGGTATGGAATACTATTCCTCTTCCATCACTCCTTCGACTCCTGAAAAGGGGATATCTCAGGACGATTGAACCCAACGTTCAACCCCACCGAGTAAACGTTACCGCGATTGTCCTTGATCAGGCCCAGGTGGGCCCATTGGCCGATGCCGCCCAGGACATTTGGGGTGGCTGGTGATGCCCCGTCCCATCGGCTATAGTTATAGAGCTGAACGTCTCGAGTTTCTCCCCCAGCTCGCCATAAGAGATAGATATCCCCTTCCTGCCCGACAGCAACATCGTCAATATTCAAAATGAAAGCTGGAGGGATGATGCCTTCTGGTTCAGACCATCCACTACCGTCCCATTGACTATGCTCGATCGTGCCCTCTCGCCCCGCCGGCTGCAACCAGACGAGACGCACAGCCTCGTTGATCAAAAGGAGCG
>CAYNWI010000142.1:0-6489 GCA_964400825.1 uncultured Anaerolineae bacterium
CTCGCTTGCTCAGTGACGTGATTTTCTCTCAAGCCCCGAATCCTTTTCCAGAGGTCGCTTCCAATGATTATATCATCAAGAAGATAAAATTACAACATTGCGTTCCCATCCAAATTGTGGTATGATATGTGAAATTGCCTGGCTAGAAAAGCGCGGTGAGCATTCTAGCAACACCGTTCGGGGAGTTCGCTAGGCTGGGTTGGCTTATAGCCGTAAGCTGGCAACGAAGAGCAGATGGAAGTATTTGATTAGGAGGAAACGATGGGCGGCTGGCTTTTCTTATTGGGTATGGGTGTGGTGGGGTTCGTCGCCCAGGCGGTGGACGGCACCCTGGGCATGGGATACGGCGTCTTTTCGACCACGCTGTTGGTGGGGATCGGGCTGGCGCCGGCCATCGCCAGCGCGTCGGTGCATACAGCAGAGACGGTGACCACGTTGGTTTCGGGGGTCTCGCACTGGCGGCTGGGCAACGTGCGCTGGAAGCTGTTCTCGCGCTTGGTCTTACCAGGTGTGGTGGGGGGCACGGTGGGCGCGTATTTCCTGGCCTCGATCCCCGGCAAGCAGATGAAACCAGTGGTGTCCGGGATGCTGCTGGTGATGGGGGGGCTGGTGCTCTACCGCTTTCTTACTCATAGGGAGCCGGGACAGCTCTCTGGAAGGCAGATGCCACTGTGGCAGGCGTCATTGCTGGGATTGGTGGCGGGCTTTCTGGACGCAGTGGGCGGTGGCGGATGGGGACCGGTCGCGACGCCCGGCCTGATCCTGAGCGGGAATCACGAGCCGCACTACGTGGTCGGCACGGTGAATCTGGTGGAGTTCTTCGTGACGGTGGCCGAGACGCTGACCTTTCTGTTCACCATCGGGCCTGAGAACTTTGAGTGGGGCGTGGTGGCGGCGTTGTTGGTGGGAGGCGTGATCGCAGCCCCGCTGGCGGCCTGGTTGTGCAACAGACTGCCGCACCGAGCTTTAGGAATAGCGATTGGGGGATTGTTAGTCTTGTTGAACGCGCGGACGTTGATTCTCGCTCTGTTGTGAAAAGGAGCTAAAATGCAAAATTCCAAGTTGATCCCTCCCTACGGCGGCCAGTTGGTGAATCTGTTGGTTCCAGCCGAGGAGGTTGCTGAACTCAAAGCGTATGCCAGCAATTTGCCCTCCCTGCAGCTTTCGGCCCGCGCGGAGTGCGACCTGGAGTTGCTGGCGGTGGGGGCGTTTTCCCCGCTGGCTCGTTTCATGGGCCAGGAGGACCACCAGCGCGTGCTAGACGAGATGCGGCTGACCAGCGGCCACATCTTTCCTATCCCGGTGACGCTGCCGGCGGAGCCTGGCCCGGCGATTCGCCCGGATCAGGATATTGCGCTGCGCAACGCCAAGAACGAATTGCTGGCGGTGATGACCATCGAGGAAGTCTACGAATGGGATCGGGACGAGGTGGCGCAGAAGGTCTTCGGCTCGCTGGATCTGCGCCATCCGCTGGTGGCGGAGATGCACCGCTGGGGACCCCTCAACGTCTCCGGTCGCTTGCGGGTGCTGCAACTGCCGCGCCACTACGACTTCCAGAACCTACGTCTCACCCCAGCCCAGACGCGGGCCAGGCTGGAGGCATTCGGCTACCCAAACGTAGTAGCGTTTCAGACGCGCAACCCGCTGCACCGCGTGCACGAGGAGCTGACCAAGCGGGCAGCCGAAGAGGTGGGCGGGGTGTTGCTGCTCCATCCGGTGGTTGGTATGACCAAGCCGGGTGACGTGGACCACTTCACCCGCGTGCGCACTTACAAGGCGTTGGCGGCCAACCACTATGACCCCGACCGCATCCTGCTGGCGCTGCTGCCGCTGGCCATGCGGCTGGCTGGCCCCCGCGAAGCGCTGTGGCACGCGCTGATCCGGCGCAACTACGGGGCGAACTACCTGATCGTGGGGCGGGACCACGCCGGCCCTGGGGCGGATTCGGCGGGCAAGCCCTTCTACGGGCCTTACGACGCCCAGGAGTTGGTCAAACAGCACAGCGAGGAGCTGGGGGTGGGGTTAGTGCCGTTCCGCATGCTGGTCTACCTGCCGGACGAGGGACGGTATGAAGAGGTCTCCAAGGTGCCGCCTGGGGTGCGCACCGCGTCCATCTCCGGCACCCAGGTGCGCGAGGAGTACCTGAACAACGGCCGAACGCTGCCGTCCTGGTTCACCCGGCCAGAAGTGGCGGAGATCCTTATCGAGACCTATCCGCCGCGTCACAAGCAGGGGGTCTGCATCTGGTTCACCGGGCTGAGCGGGGCGGGCAAGTCCACCACCGCCGAGGTGTTGACGGTGCTGTTGCAGGAGCACGGCCGCCACGTGACGCTGCTGGATGGCGACGTGGTGCGCACTCATCTGTCCAAAGGGCTGGGCTTCAGCAAAGAGGATCGCGACACCAACATCCGGCGGATCGGCTTCGTGGCGTCCGAGATCGTGCGCCACGGCGGCACAGCGGTGTGCGCGGCGGTGAGTCCCTACCGGGCCACGCGCAACGACGTGCGCAACATGGTCGGCCAGGACCATTACGTCGAGGTGTTTGTAGACACGCCGCTGGAGGTCTGCGAGCAGCGGGATGCCAAGGGGCTGTACGCCAAAGCGCGGCGAGGGGAGATCACGGGGTTCACAGGGATTGACGACCCGTATGAGTCGCCCCACCACGCTGAGATTGTGCTCGATACGGTGAACTGGGCGGCCGAGGAGAACGCCCATCGGATCCTCGATTACCTGGTTGAGCGGGGCTTTATCCGCAGTCCGGTGGTGGCCGGGGGTGACAGCCAGCCTCAGTAATCACAGTCGCTCGCGGCGGATTGCCAAATCCGCCGCTAAGCCGCTGGATCTGGCGATCCAGCGGGAGCAAATTGTGATGTATTGAATATGGATGGTCGTTATTGAGGAGGGTACGCATGCAAACTAGAGATGTGACGTTCCAGCAAGTGCTAGACACGGTAGAGATGTTGTCGCCAGGCGAGCAGGTGGAATTGATTGAGGTTATCTGCCGTCGTCTGATGGGGCGACGTCGCTCCGAAGCGGCGGCTGATATCCGCGAGGCCCGCGCCGATTATCGGGCTGGCGCAGTGCGTCGGGGCACAGCGGCTGACGTGATGATGGAGGAATCGCTGCGTCGCCAGTTGCTGGAGGTGCTGCTGGCGCCGGTGGAGCCGCGCAAGATGACCTACGAGGAGTTCCTGGCCTGGGCCGACGAGGACACCCTGGCCGAGTGGGTGGATGGGGAGGTGATAATGTACAGTCCGGCTAGTGATAGGCATCAAGACATTTCCGGCTTTCTGGAAAGTGTGTTGCGTTCTTTTGTGGAAGTGCGTCAACTGGGTATAGTGCGGAGCGCGCCGTTTCAGATGAAGCTGGCAGAATCGGGCCGGGAACCTGACTTGCTCTTTGTGGCCCAAACCAACCTGGGGCGGTTGAAAGAGACCTGCCTGGACGGCCCGGCCGACCTGGTAGTGGAGATCGTCTCGCCGGAGAGCGCGGGGCGGGACCGGGGAGAAAAGTTCTACGAGTATGCGCGGGGCGGGGTGCCAGAGTACTGGCTGATTGACCCTCAGACGGAGTGGGCCGAGTTCTACCGGCTGGAAGAAGAACACTACCGCCTGGCTTTCGGCGGCCAAGAAGGCGAGTACCACGCCCTGATGTTGCCCGGCTTTGCGCTTCGCGTAGAGTGGCTGTGGCAGACGCCTCTCCCCCCGATACTGGACGCAGTGCGTGAACTGGGCTTGATATGAGCGCGCCGAGCCCCCCGATGGATACGGCTATGAGAGAATTTGTGGAAGGAGGAGGAACTAGGCAGATGAGAAACGAGAGATTGTTGGAGCGGATCACGGTGGATCCCAAGGTCATGGTCGGCAAGCCGGTTATTCGCGGAACACGGATCCCGGTGGCGCTGATTTTGAAGATGTTGGGACAGGGCATCTCCATCACGGAGATTCTACGTGAGTATCCCAGGTTGGAAGAGGTGGACATCCACGCTGCTATAGTCTACGCTGCGGGCGTGGTGGAACACGAGGATGTGTTTCCCCTGCCGCCACGGGGTGAATTGGTGCCAGCATGAAATTCCTGGTGGATGAATGCACGGGCACATCGGTGGTAGCCTGCTTACGTGACGAAGGCCACGATGCAGGGGCTGTAGTCGAGGTAATGCCTGGAGCAAACGATGCGGAGATTCTGGACCGCGCGGTGTCCGAAGGCTGGATTGTGGTGACCAACGACAAGGACTTTGGTGAGATGGTCTTCCGCAGGGGGCTGGCGCATCGGGGCGTGGTATTGTTGCGTTTGCGAGACGAACGAGCAGAGAACAAGGTTCGGATAATGAAGGTCGTGTTGGCGCAAGTCGGTGAACGGTTGCGGAACCATTACGTTGTGGCCACTGAGTCAGGGATTCGTGTGCGGAAATGATGATCGGGGGGACAATCATGTTCAACTTCCTGCGCAAACGAAAGCAACCCAAAGTCTTGGTCATCGGCCTGGACTGCGCCGCGCCGCAGTTGGTCTTCGACGCCTGGCGCGACCAATTGCCCAATCTGCGGCGGTTGATGGAGGCCGGGATTTACGGCGACTTGATGTCCTCGACTCCCGCCATCACCGTGCCAGCCTGGAGCTCGATGCTCAGTAGCAAGGACCCGGGGGTGCTGGGCTTTTACGGCTTCCGCAATCGGGCCGACTATTCTTACGACAGGATGACCATTGCCACCGGCGTGGCGGTGAAGGAAAAGCGAGTCTGGGACATCCTGGGCCAGGCGGGGAAGCAGGTCATCGTGGTCGGCGTGCCGCAAACCTACCCGGTCCGACCGGTCAACGGCTGCCTCGTCTCCGGCTTTCTCACCCCGTCGGTGCAGAAGCAGTACACCTACCCCCACGAGCTGCGCTACGAGATTGATCGGGTGCTGGGCGGCGAAGAGTACGACGTGGACGTGCGCCAGTTCCGCACCGAGGACAAGGACTTCTTGCTCCAGCAGATCTACACCATGAACGACAAGCAGTTCAAGGTGATACACTACTTGATGGAGAACAAGCCCTGGGACTTCTTCATGTTCGTGGACATGGGGGTGGACCGGATTCACCACGGGATGTGGAAGTATCACGACACGACCCATCCCAAACACGAGCCGGGCAACAAGTATCAACACGCCATCCGCGACTATTACATCCACCTGGACCGGCAGATCGGGACGCTGCTGGAGCGGGTGCCTGAGGAGACGATGATCCTGGTTGTGTCGGACCACGGGGTCAAGCCGATGCACGGCGGCTTGTGCGTCAACGAGTGGCTGCGCCGGGAGGGGCTTCTGGTGTTGCAGGAGGAGCCTGAGGGCGAGGGATTGGTTCCCTTTGACAAGGTGAAGGTGGACTGGAGCAAGACCAGGGTGTGGGGCTCTGGCGGCTATTACGCGCGCATTTTTATCAACGTGGAGGGGCGCGAGCCGCAGGGGACGGTCCCGTCCGAACAGTACGAGGCCTTCCGCGACGAGCTGGCCGACGCGCTCCGCTCGATCACCGCGCCGGATGGGAGCGACATCGGGACGCGGGTCTTCAAGCCGCAGGAGGTCTACCGCGAGGTGCGCAACATTCCCCCCGACCTGATCGTCTATTTTGGCGACCTTTCCTGGCGTTCAGTGGGCAGCTTCGGCCACGGCGGCATCTACACCTTTGAGAATGACACCGGCCCAGACGACGCCAATCACGCCGAGAACGGGATGTTCATCCTGGCCGATCCACAGGCGAAGGGCGGCGGCCAGCGGGTGGCTGCTCGTCAGCTTATGGACGTCGCACCAACTATACTGGCGGCTTTGGGGTTGCCGATTCCGCTGGATATGCAGGGAAGCGTCATTGGGATTTAGAGCAGGTTGATCATTATTAAGGAGGGCAGACTTGGCCAATTGTCTGGTCACGGGGTGCGCGGGCTTCATTGGAGCCAAAGTAGCTGAATTCCTTTTGCGGGACGGGCACACGGTTGCGGGGGTGGACAACCTCAACGACGCCTACGACGTGCGGCTGAAGCACTGGCGGCTGGCGCAGCTTGAGGGCAAGCCGGGGTTCGTGTTTCACAAGCTGGACATCACGAACCACAAGGAGCTGAGGAAGCTATGGGAACCCCAGGAGCGAGAGGGCGTGCCCTTTGACGCGGCGATAAATCTCGCCGCCAGAGCAGGCGTGCGTAAATCCGTCGAGAACCCGTGGGTGTATTTTGAGACCAACGTGACCGGCATGCTGAACCTGCTGGAACTGTGCCGGGAGTTCAAGGTGAAGAAGTTCGTGCTGGCGTCCACGTCCAGCCTGTATGGGGCCGACAATCCACGTCCCTTCCGGGAAGATGCGAACACCGATGCCCCCCTTTCTCCCTACGCGGCCTCGAAGAAGGCCGCCGAGGCGTTGTGCTACACGTACCATTACCTGTACGGCATTGACGTGACCGTGCTGCGCTACTTCACCGTCTACGGCCCGGCGGGGCGGCCTGATATGAGCCTGTTCCGCTTC
>CAYNWI010000143.1:0-6489 GCA_964400825.1 uncultured Anaerolineae bacterium
GGGCAAAGCTCTATCAAATCAAGCGCCAACGGAGGTGCACAAAGTGAAGAAGCTTTTATCAGGCAACGAAGCCATCGCTCGCGGGGCCTGGGAGAGCGGGGTGCAGGTAGCAGCGGCTTATCCCGGCACACCCTCAACGGAGATCCTGGAAACCCTCGCCCCCCTGCCCGGCGTCTACGCCGAGTGGTGCCCCAATGAAAAGGTGGCCCTGGACGTGGCTATCGGCGCGGCCTACGCGGGAGCACGAGCTATGGCCGTGATGAAACACGTGGGACTGAACGTGGCCGCCGATGCCTTCTTCTACGCCTCGATGACGGGGATGGAAGCCCCACTGGTGATCGTCTCCGCCGATGACCCGGCCATGCACAGCTCGCAGAACGAGCAGGACAACCGCCGCTATGCCAAGTTCGCGCGCGTCCCCTGCCTGGAGCCCAGCGACAGCCAGGAGGCCAAGGATCTGGTGGGCGCAGCTCTTTCCATCAGCGAGGAGTTCGACACGCCGGTGATGCTGCGCCCCACCACCCGCCTCGCCCACTCCTACACCCTGGTGGAGTTGGGGGAGCGGGAGGTCGAGGAAAAACCAGCGCCCCTCCCCTACCGCGTAGACACCAGGAAGTATGTGATGGTGCCCGACAACGCCAGGCGGCGTCACCCGGTCATCGAAGAGCGCATCGTCAAGCTGGCCCGCTTCGCCGAGACGTTTCCCTACAATCGGATGGAGATGGGCGACAGGTCGCTGGGGATCGTCACCTGCGGAGTGGCCTATCAGTACGCCAAAGAGGTTTTCAAAGATGCCTCGATCCTCAAGCTGGGGATGACCTATCCTCTGCCCAAGGGGATGATCCAGGATTTCGCGGCCCAGGTGGACAGGCTGATCGTCCTCGAGGAACTGGACCCCTTCATCGAGGAGGAGATCCGCTTAATAGGCGTCGAGGTGGAGGGCAAGAACATCTTCCCCATCTGCGGCGAGTTCAACCCCCAGGTGGTGCGCGACAGCGCGGTCCAGGCTGGTCTCCTGGACGAATCGGCCCGGGTGGAGGTAAAGGAGCCGGAAAAGGGTCCGCTGCCGCCCAGGCCGCCTATCCTCTGCCCAGGCTGTCCCCACCGTGGCGTCTTCTATGTCACCAAGAAGCTGAAGCTGGTAGTTAACGGTGACATCGGCTGCTACACCCTGGGTTTCCTGCCTCCCCAGGCGGCCGTCCACACCTGCGGCTGCATGGGGGCCAGCATCGGGGTGGCTCACGGGGCGAACAAGGCGGGAGTGAAAGGACGCAACGTGGCTGCCATCGGCGACTCCACTTTTTTCCACACGGGGATGCCCGCCCTGCTCAACACCGTCTACAACCAGGGCAACACCATCACCATCATCCTCGACAACCGCACCACTGCCATGACCGGCCACCAGGACAACCCCGGCACGGGCCGCACCCTGCGGGGGGAGAAGACCATGGCTGTGAAGTTTGAAGGTCTGGCCAGGGCGATGGGCATAGAAGAAGTGCACACCGTTGATCCCTACGATCTCAAGGAGGTGGAGGAGGCCCTGCGAGCCTGCCTGGCGCAGGACGGGCCGGCGGTGATCGTCGCCCACCGCGAGTGCGCCCTGCTCCCTGAGGTGAGGCGGCAGTGGACGCCTCTCAGGGTTGATGCGGAGCGCTGCAACGGCTGCGGATTGTGCTTCCAGGTGGGCTGTCCCGCCCTGATCAAAAGCCAGGAGCCAGACGAGAAGACCGGGCGGCCCAAAGCCTGGATTGACCCCCTCCTCTGCACCGGCTGCGAGATCTGCGCCCAGGTTTGTGCGCGGAAGGCCATCCTCTTTCGGGCCCAGTTGAGCGTATTACCTCGTCCAAACGGAGGCAAACATGACCAAGTTTGATTTTCTACTGGTCGGCGTCGGGGGACAGGGCGTGCTCCTGGCCAGCGACATCCTGGCCGAGGTGGGCCTCAGGGCCGGCTACGATGTCAAGAAATCGGAGGTGCACGGCATGGCCCAGCGAGGTGGCAGCGTGGTGAGCCACGTGCGCTGGGCCAAGAAGGTGCTCTCGCCTCTGATCGGCCTGGGGGAGGTGGATTACCTCCTGGCCCTGGAGAAACTGGAGGCCCTGCGCTACATCGAGACGCTCAGGCCGGGGGGCACAGTCATCGTCAATGATCACCGTATCCCCCCCATTTCCGTGAGCTCTGGCGGTGATGAATACCCCGATGATCAGCGAGTGCGGCGCGCATTGAGCGAAGTCACCGACGATATCCAATTCGTGCCCGGCGTCGAGCTGGCTGAGGAACTGGGCAACGCCCGCGCCAGCAACGTAGTCATGCTAGGCGCTCTCTCCCAATCCCTCGACATTGATCTGGAGATATGGCTTGAGGTCATCGCCGAGCGGGTGCCTGAAAAGTACGTGGAGCTGAACCGCCAGGCCTTCCTAAAAGGGAAGGGCGCAATTGTAGGCATTCCGTAGGGCAATCGTAGGGCAAACGTCTAGCAAGAATAATCAAAAAGTGGTATCATACAATCAGGCATGGCTCATCAAGGGCGATGAGCATGTGTGCGCTGATGCCTGTGCTGAGAATGGGCCATGCCGTCCACCAATTTCTTCTCCTCCTTTTGATTGAGGGCCAGGGGTAAGCATTCCTGGCCCTCTTGGTTTCTGTATGTCTATTCCAGGCGAAGTTTTTCGCCGATCGTGCGTCGGAGATCCCCCATGCCTGCCTCCAGATATGGATAGGCAAACCAGACAGTAGCCAGACCGAAGAGGCTGCCGGTGATGGTGCGCAGTTGCCAGGTGCTCTCGTAAAATCCGAGGAGTTGAGCGAGGCCGTCAACCGCCCAGGGGACGAGGGAGATGAGATAGAGGGCCAAGGGAAGGGGTCTGAGGCGGCGGCGTACCAGGCCAAAGACTATCCCTGCTAATAACATCGAAGTGTACATGGCCGTATCGCGTTGGCAATAGGCCATCTTGTAGCCGAGAGCCGCGTTGCCGATGAACTCCCTGGCCAGGGAATCGGTAGCCAGCCTCTCTGGCCCCAACAGCTTCTGCAAGGTCTCGAAGGAATAGGCTGGCTGGGAGCCGAAGAGGAAGAAGGATCGCTGGGGCAACTGGTGGCAGAGCGGTTTATAGGCCGCGTAGATAACCTTGGCCGGCCAGGTGAATCCCAAGACCATCAAAGTTGGAGCCAGGAAAGGCAGGCCATCGTAGACAGCTATCACCAGATTGATCAAGAGCAGCCAGTGTTTAGCCAGCGCGAGTACTAGCTTATCGAGGAATACTGTTAAGTCTTCAATGCACGCCAAACCAATCACCTCAGGTGCGGGTTGCGTAAAGTGGGCTTGCCAGAACCTGGTGAACGGAGTATAATAGGCTCACTGTAAATAAAAGTCATTCTCACCCAACCTGGCAGATTGCAAAAGCTCGCAGCGGATCGCCAGCCCGCTGTCTCCCGCTGGATCTGGCGATCCAGCAGGAGCGAAGCGGGTGATACAGGAAAGGCTCAAACTATGCTCAAGAAAAGCATCTTAATGATTGCCCGGATATTGCTAGTTCTGTCCATCCCCATCTTTTTGCTGCTGACGAACCTCTACATCTTCATGTCTCCAACTTTCTTGCGCTACGAGTACGGGAAGGCGAACTTCCCCCCCGCACCCGGATTCACGGATGAACAAAGGCTCATGGTAGCCGAGAAGGCGGTCACTTACTTGCGCTCGGACGCGGGCATCGAGATATTGGGGGATTTGGAGGGGAAGGAGGGGCCTCTATTCAAAGACAGAGAGCTGGTCCACATGGCGGATGTCAAAGTATTGACCAGGCAGACCTTCCTGGCTCACGGGCTTCTGGGGCTGCTCATCGCCGTCTCGCTGGGGGTTTTGCTGATAATAAGAGGCACCCAAACCCGGATATCCACCTCTCTACTCCAGGGCTCTCTGTTGACCGTGGCCCTGCTGCTGGCCCTGGTAGCCCTGGTCTATCTCAACTTCGACTGGTTCTTCACCCACTTCCACCTGGCTTTCTTCGAGGGCGATTCCTGGATCTTTGACCCGTCGGACCTTTTGATCCGCCTTTTCCCCACCCGCTTTTGGTTCGACGCCGCCAGCCTCTGGGGATTGTTGACCCTGGTAGAAGCGGTGATCCTGGGTGTAATTGCGTGGCTGAGCGGTAGACTGACGTATAGGAGAGCAACAAGGTAGGAGTTTGGAATTTCGGGTTTGGAGTTTCGGGTTCATTCAACTCGAAACCCGAAACTTAAAACCTTGTCCTGAGCTTAGTCGAAGGATCGAAACTCATTCTGGGTCTCGCTGCTCTGCCAGTGGGAGACCCTACGCCCCGAACTTGGTCAGGCGCAGAGCGTTGGCCATGGCCAGTGGCATCAGGTCTGTGGCCGGGAAGACCCCCAATCCCCCGCCCATGCAAGCGCGCTCCCCAAAGGCCCGAACCTCGTCGGTACGGCAATGCCTGCTGTGGAGCAGAGTGGGCACCGGATGCCAACTGTGGCTCTTGAGCAGGGCCGGCGTGGAGTGGTCGCCGGTTACGATGAAAACGGCCGGCTCCAGAGAGGTGATGGCCGGCACCACCGCCTCATCCACGTGCTCGATGACCGAAACCTTGCGAGCGAAGTCGCCATCCTCGCCGGCCGAGTCGGTCTTCTTGACGTGGAAGAAAAAGAAATCGTACTCCGCCCAGTGATTTTTCAGTGTCTCCAGTTCCTCTTCCAGCGTTTCCCCCGTCTCCAGGATATCCATGCCCACCAATTTGGCCACGCCGCGGTACATGGGATAGGTAGCGATCGCCCCTGCTCTGAGCCCGTAGACTTCGGCCATGCTGGGCAGCAGGGGAGTCTTATCCGGACCCCGCAGCAGAACCATGTTGGCTGGGTGCTGATCAGCCAGCATCTCTCGGGCCTGAGCGATCCACTGGTTGAGAAGTTCGGCGGTACGCTGCGCTTCGGGGAGCAGGGCCTCGACCGTTCGAGGAAGCACCCCCACCTGCTGAGGGTCGGTTTCGCTCAACCCGCCCGACAAGCCTTCCCCTCTCAGCACCAGCACGAAGCGGTAATCCATGACCGGCTCGACGAAGGTCTCCAGGCCGGGCAACTGGATCGCCCGCAGCAGTTGGCACAACTCCGCGCCCTTCTCGGTAGGGATGCGCCCGGCCCGACGGTCGGCGACCAGGCCGTTCTCGTCCACGGTGCAGAAGTTGCCTCGAGCGGCCACGTCATCAGGCCCCAGCGGAAAGCCGATTCCGCAAGCCTCCAGCACCCCCCGTCCGATCTCGTAGCGCAACGGGTCGTAGCCGAAAAGGGCCAAATGGGCCGGCCCGCTGCCAGGCGTCACCCCTGGCGCGACGGGCACGCTCAGGCCACAGATTGATTCGGCCGCCAGTGAATCCAGATTCGGCGTGCGGGCTGCCTCAAGCTCAGTAGGCCCGCCTGGCTCCATCGGCAAGCCGCCCAGGCCATCAATCACCACCATCACGATCTTGCTCTGTCCGGCAACATGCAGTTCTTTCATCAGATCAAAGTTAGCCATCTCGTATCCTCCCATCGAGTCATCTGAGCTCCGAAGCGATTATACCATAAACCCGATGATCCTACAAATTCTAACAGAGAGAAAACTGCTCACCTGCTCCCGCTGGACCCTAATCCAGCGGGAGCAGCGGACTGGGGTCCGCTGCGAGCAAAAAGCGATCCCCAACTCGCGAGGTGGAGATTGCTTCGCAAAAACCGCTCGCAATGACACTGCGCAGCTCAAATGTGCCCTTTCAAGATGACGGGCAAGTAAACACGGGCCGGGGTGGGGGTGCTGGTCGGCGTGACCGTAGGCGTGTCAGGGGTGATAGTGCCCGTGGGAGTAGGAGTCGGCGTGCTGGTCGGCGTGGATGTGGCGGTGCTGGTTGGGGTAGGGGTCGCCGTTCCGCACACAGTGTCAATGCGGATGGCGCTCACGTGGTAATCGTTTTGGGTCTCGCTGCATGTATCGAAGACGACGATCTGCAAGGTGTAGTCGCCAGGGGCAGCGGCCACAGGCAAGTCTAGCGACAAGAGAATCTCGTTGTCCTGATCGGGACCGTAGATGGTCGTTGTCTCCGAAGTGCCAACCAGGTAGCTGTTCGCCGCGTCGAGGACGTTGGCCTCAGCCCTGACCTGCTGGCTGGTCAGCGTGGTGTGTAACGTCATCGTCACGTGCGCTGTCGAACCCGGCAGATAGCAGAGCCTGTCTGGAACAACTGAGGAGATAGACGCTGCCCCACCGCCGCCGTCAAGCGCCAACTGTCCCCAAGCAACGCTGGTACATGCATCGCAATTGTCAACATCAATGTACACCTGGACCAGGTTGTTGCCTGGTTGGATCAGCGAGGGGTCAAGGTCGAAGACAGAAGTGCTCCAGATTTTGTCGGCTCCGGCCAGGCAGCCCGCAAATTCCCCGTTGAAATAGACCTCGTCTCGCTCGACACAGGCCGGCGGATCTGCCGGATCGCCTCCCTCGTCCACGTCCCAGGCCCG
>CAYNWI010000144.1:0-6419 GCA_964400825.1 uncultured Anaerolineae bacterium
CGCTTTCGTGAAAAATCCCCACGACCTCTCTTAATTCTCTCTTCGTCCTAATGTAGTAGTACTCGCTGTTCTTCTCATTTAGTTCGAGAATGTTCGAGATAATCTTGGCTTCGTATCTATTGTTCTTCTCGTCGTCAAATCTCAATGATTCAATGATAAAGACTTCTGGTTTGGTCATACTTAAAGCCCTCCATAGCTAACAAAAAACGTGTAGTATGCGAACTCCATCTCGCTTAAGTAGATCAGAAGTTTAAAGTTGCTGTCCAGATGTAAGCTCACCGCGTGTGCTCCTACTCAGTGCACTGCTGCGAGCATGATGCGCGCGATCGCTAACGGCCCTTCCACAGCAGCGGGAGATAGACCCAGTAGGTAAACGCCGAAGTAGGCGTAGTAGTTGGCGTACGAGTTATTGTCGCGGTGGGCGTGGGCGTCGGTGTGTGTGTTGGAGTGGGTGTGCCTGTTGATGTTGGTGTACTCGTAGGCGTAACCGTTGGTACGTTAATGTGAGCATCGCCATCTCCACCAGGGTAGCCCTCCCAGTTACCAGCACGGTCTTCAGCCCTCGATTGGAAGTAGTAGGTATAGCCTGACGTGGCATTGAATGTGGCAGATGTTTGAGTCGTCCTTGTGAGCCAATCGGTCCATGTACCTGCGCTTCCCTGCTTATACTGTACGTCGTACCACTTGAGGCCAGAGACATCATCACTGCCCTCCCACTCCACAGCGACCGAAACGGTTGAACTAGACAGGATGCTGATTCCGGCTGATGAGCTCGCCTCCATTTGCGACAGGTTTGTGATGGACGAGTTGGGAGCTGTCACATCAAGGATGATGTCGTCCAGGTATGTGGATGACACATACCCACTGACACCTTTATAGCGGACATATACTAACCTAGGGATGACGTACTGGAGGTATGTGGTGACCTGCCACGACTTGCGAGAGGCATACGGCTCCCATTCTGTTCCAGCAAAGTTGCCTTCGTTGCTGACCTGCATCTGCGCCGTCCCTGATTGAGCGCCAATGGTAAGCGTGACTGTTACCTGGTTGGTGAAAAGCGCTCCATCGTTGATCGAAAGCCCATATTCTGCCGGCACTGTTGTGTCCAAGGTGATCGTATCGGTGCAAACCAATGAGATGTTCCCCGCGTTGTCCTTGTACCTGACGTGCACGGTCTTGAGGCCATCGCCGCTGGTCAAGGCCCAGAGCTTGCTCGTGCTATAGTCTTCCCAATTGCTCCAGCTTGATCCATCGTTGCTGAAGGACATCTGAGAGACACCACTCACGCCGTCGCTGGCGGAGAGGTTCAGGATGACATCGGTGCTGGTGGTATCAATAGCCCCGTCGTTGACAAGGATGGAGCCGCTGGGGGGGGTGACATCCACCGTGGTGTGGGTATCCCCGTCGCCGCCTGGATAGTCCTCGACATTCCCCGCGTTATCCCTGGCCCGGGACTGGAAATAGTAGGTGTGGCCTTCTTCCCCGACGAAGGCTGTTGATGTGGCCATTGGGCTTGTTTGCCAGTCCTCCCAGGACACGCCGGTGCCATCCCTGAACTGGACGTCGTAGCTGGCGACCCCCGAAGTAGTATCGGAGCCCGACCAGGAGACGAGGAAGGAGAGAGCAGACTGATAGGTTGGCAGACTGGCGACCGAGGATGAGGGTGAGGCGGTATCCAAGATGATGGTATCCGTGTATGTGCTTACGTTTCCAGCGTTGTCTTTGTATTGCACGTAGGCCGTCTTCGTGCCGTCTCCTGTGCTGAGCGTCCACGCCATGGAAGTGTTGTAGCTCTCCCAATCACTCCAGCTAGAGCCGTCATTACTGAAGCGCATTAGAGAGAGACCGCTCGTCTCATCATTGGCTGATAGCGCTAGGTTGACCGACGGGCTGGTAGCGTACGTTGCCCCATCGTTGATGGAGACAGAGCCCGTGGGGGTGGCCGTGTCGAGGGTGATCGTGTCGGAGTAGACATCCGACACGTTGTCCGCGTAGTCCTTGTACTTCACGTACACCGTCTTGAGTCCATCGCCAGAGGGCAGCGTCCCGGACTTGGTGCTGGTGTAGCTCTCCCAGGGGGCGTAGCTGACGCCGTCATTGCTGAGTTGCATTTGAGCCACGCCGCTGGTGGTATCGGCGGCGGATGTGGTTAGTATTACAGATGTGGTGTTAGCGTAGACAGCACCGTTATCAATGCTCAGGCTGCCGATAGGCGCAACCGTGTCTAAGACAAACGTTTCTGACGTATCCGTCATCATATCATTGCCAAGCCAGTTCTCGGCGCCGGAAATGCTGATGTGATACGTGCCATTTCCCATCGTGTCCGTAAAGGTGTAGATGCCATACCACTGGGTTATGTCGCTATTCAGGTAGCCGTTGGTGTAGTCAGTGCCCATCTTGGGAGCAATGATGTAGTCGGTGTAGGGGGCGTCCATACCGATGGTCACAGTCGGGGCAACGGCGGTGTTCATCTCATCAGAGAAGATAATCTCAAATTCCACTATCTCCGCCTTGACGGGGCTGGGCGGGGCCAGGGTTACGCTCTCAGCCGTGGGCGAAGTGTCGCAGTTGCTAACCCCTCTATGGGTACCGAACCACTTATTCCCCTCATTGTCCACGGCGATGGCATTGACGAGATTACTTGCCAGCCCTGAGGTTGAGGTGTTGTAGGTCGTCCAATTGGTCCCATCGAACTTGCTCACCCCACCACGAGTACCGAACCACTTTTGGCCTTGCTGGTCAATGGCGATAGCTTTGACCTGCTCGCAACAAAGGCCACTAGCCCTCTCAATATAGGTTGTCCAGCCTCCATCGAATCGGCTCACCGCAGCAGCGTCACAGTCGTCAGGCCCGCTCCACTCGCATCCAATACACCCTCCAAACCACTTTACATCAGTGTTGCTTATGGCGATGCATCGGACGGAGTTACTCGCCAGCCCTGAGTTTGAGATGTTGTAAGTCGTCCAATTAGTTCCATCGAACTTGCTCACCCCTCCTTGGGTGCCAAACCACTTGTTGCCCTCTTCGTCTATGGCGATGGCGTTGACATAGTTATGCGCTAACCCTGAGGTTGAGGTGTTGTAAGTCGTCCAATTAGCTCCATCGAACTTGCTCACCCCTCCATGAGTGCCAAACAACTTGTTGCCAGTACCGAACCACTTGTTGCCCTCTTCGTCTATGGCAATGGCGTTGATATAATTGGACGCTAGCCCTACTTCTACAGCGTAGACAGGATCACCAGCGGAGACAGCCTGCTGCAAAGATGGGACGATCCTAATAGTGCCAAGGTAGGCACCAGACCCCTCATAGCGATAGATGGTGGGGTCTGTCCCAAACATGACGAAGCCAGAAGCGAGGGCAGCGTCAGCTTCGTCCTCGCCGGCAAAATCCACGAAGACAAATTCCCTGCCGGCAGGAGTATCCTTGGTGACGATGGTAACCTGCTCTCCCCGTTGGCTAGTGTTTTCCAAGGTATAGGTTGTCCAGGTGCCGTCTTCAGTTTGGCGAAGGTTGGCGGCCTGTGATGAGGGAGCCAGCTTGCTAAGAAGAGCAGTAGGGAACCCGCGCTCAAGCGTGGTCAGAAGGGCCACCAGAAGAACACAGGCCACCATGAAATAAAGCAGTCTGGTGAGTATGGCAGTGATCCACTTGACAGTCAGCCTAATCATAGAAATCCTCCGCTTTCCTGCGACAGCAGGTGAGAGCCTCTATCCTCTCACCCTGTAAACCCTCGTCCTCTCATTCTCGTAAACCATCTCCAACTCCCCTTGCTACACCATCTCATCGAACTTGGCCAGGCCGGCGGGGTTGAACCACTGATGCCGCTGAGAGCAAAGGGTTCGGAACACGAAGGCCACGAAAGCACACGAAATACACGAAAGGAAGTCCTCTCGGCAAGCAGACTTTCGTGCCTTTCGCGGCCTTTCGCAGCTTTCGTGATCCAAACGCCTCTTGAACCGCTGATGCCGCTGAGAGAACAATGATGACACTGAGGGGAGCACCGCGTTCAGTGGCCTCAGTGCTATTCAGTGCAGTCAGCGATTCCAATGGTTGCCGCTCAATGACTCATCACCCACTTCTCGATCTCTGTCAGTACATACGGTAGGTCAACTATGGGGTCTCCATATAACGGCGAGGTGCCGACATCACCAGCCTCGTTATGAAAATGATGCGGATGGGTGGTTACATCGGGATAATGAGGTGCGTTGTCCCACCGCAAGAGAGGGCGATCACTGAAAAGCTGATAAGCGTAGTCTTGAAAGGTTGGCTCGTGGTGTAGCCAGACCTGGAACTGGCAGCCACCGTGCAATCGGCAACGCACTTTCAGTTCCACCTTGCCCAGCGGCGTCTCGTCGTGGTTGACCACGCGCAATGATTGGACAAGGGAGTGTGCCCGCAAGAGGGACAAAAGGTCAGGCACGAGTGCGGGCATGTTGGAGTTCCTCGTAGGTTCTTTGCCAGTCAGCTAGCATACGATTGGCCGACCGCCATTCTAGCCAATCGTCCTCCTCGTCCGGAGTGGCTCGACCCTGAAGCTGTGCACTAAAAGTCCCAAAGTCGGTGCCGTGCTTGCGTTCCAGCGCACGAATGCGCTGCCGATAATAGGCGACTTTGCGACGTACCTCGGATAGGGCCATCGCCTGCAAGGCTTCCTCGACACTGGCATATTCTTGCGTCACAACCAGCGAACGAGCGATGGTGGTCAACACATCCACTGATGATGTTGTTACAGACATATCGCACCTCCAATCCGTTTGTGATTGTCGAACTTGGCCAGGCCGGCGGGATTGAACCACTGATGCCGCTGAGGGAACACTGACGACACTGAGGGGAGCACCATGTTCAGTGGCCTCAGTGCTGTTCAGTGCAGTCAGTGATTCCAGCGCAGAGGAATGGAGCGCAGCTCCCGCTTAATCCTGGCGCTGGAGGCCTCAACTCGATACATTGGCCTCTTCCTCGGCCTTCAGTTCGGCCACGATTTCAGAAAAAGGGCGGCCTTCCCCGGCCCTATACTCGATCTCGGCCTCACGCATCGCGTGCAAGTCTTCCAGGTCTTCCAGACGCTGTAGAAGCTCTTGATAGGCTCCATAGTCAACAAGTATTCCCCTGGCGGGCTTGCCTTCCACGGTAGTTTCCAGGAGTATAGACCGCCTGCTTTCAGCCAAAAGACGCAAGGCATCGTCCAGGCTTTCGATCTCCCTGCTCAAAACAAACTCAGCAGTTACAGCTCTGCTCATAGATCACCTCCGATTCGTTGTCCCAGAACTCAAAGGCCGATTCGTCCAGCTTCAGCCAGGCGTAGTCTTCCGGGGAGATGCCCAGGAGAATTATATCATACGCCGGATGAAACCGCAATAAGTGCCTGTCCCCAACGTGAAATATCCAATCCCTAATATCCAATCTTACCCCCTCACCCGATAGATCTTCACCCTCTCATTCTCATAAACCACCTCCAACTCCCCCCGCTGCACCATCTCATCGAACTTGGCCAGGCCAGCGGCGTCGTAGACGGTGTGCTCTAACTGGCCTACGTAGATGTAGGAGACGTGCAATTCGCGGATGAGCTGGAGGGCATGGGAGACGTCGGGGGTGTTGAAGAAGTCGCGCGCTTGGCCGTCGCGTTCCCCCACCTGCGAGGCGTAGCGCTGCTCGTTCTGGTGGGCGCCCAGGAAAGTGGGCAGCCCGGTGTAAGTGGCTACGCGCAAGCCTCCCTCGCGATAGTAGGGTATGGCGGCCTCGGCTACGACGGGCGTGCCTTTGACGTTGGCCAGCAGCCACTGGAGGGCTTCGTAATCGTACTTCAGCTCGATGCGGTTGTTCTCAGGCCAGGTGTAGGAGCCGACGGTCATGAAGGCCATGCCATCCAGGGTGCCCACGGGCGGCCTGTCGCCAGGGAAGCGATCCTTTAACCGCGCCGGGGTGTAGACGAGAGGATAGAGCAGACTGGCGAAGAACAGGAAAGCCAGGCCAGCAGTCCAGACTCTCCGCCGCCCAGCCGATTGCCAACGCCTCAGCCTGGCCCAGAGGTGGGGCACGACCACCGCCGCAGCGATGCCCAGCATCACCCAGACCTGGATGTAGAACTTGAAGATGGTGTTCATGCGCCACCAAACCGGGTCCCCGCCCAGGTGATCTTTAAGATACACTACCTCGCAGCCCGCCGCCACCAGCAAGCCGGTGAAAACCAGCAGACAGACGAACAGCTCCGCCGGCGAGGCGTCGTCGCGCAACAGGAGCAACAGGGCTCCGACGACCAGGGGCAACACGAAAGCCAGCACCCAGAACTTGAGGGCGGCCAACACCACCATGAACAGCAACATCCCTCCCAGACCATAAACGGCCAGACGATAGTTCGACGTCTGCCGCTGCACCAAAGCCTTGTAGATCTCGGCCAGGTGGGGCAGCTCCTCCCACCGGGC
>CAYNWI010000145.1:0-6398 GCA_964400825.1 uncultured Anaerolineae bacterium
TGATTTCGATACGCTTTGCTACTCAATCGGCGCTCGCTCTCCGGGTTTTACACAGCATTGTTTGTTTCTTAGTAGGCGCGCTGTTTGCGCCGCCTGCCCTGAGCCTGTCGAGGGGAAGCAATCCCCTAGCACGCTTGGAGATTGCTTCGCTCCGCTCGCAATGACACAAGATCCAGGGAGACTACGAACTCTGTCTCACTCCAGTACCACCGTGCCTTCCAGGTCGAAGTTGAACTTTGAAAGCAGCCACTCGTCCGATTGCATCTCACCGGCTTGCTTGACCACTGTCCCTGCGGCTGGAATCGGCAAATTCTCCAGCGCCAGGCCAGTTCCGTTGCTCACGAACTCGAACTCGAAGAAGGGATCCCACACTCCCTTGATCATTTGATCCCTTCTTTTCTCAACGAGTTCTACGATCTCATCCGGAATCAATGGCCGTGCTTTTGGACTTATGGCGTCAACTCCCACCTTGTTGTCGTTCATGATATCAACGGTGGGAAGCTCTGTGCCGTCAGCTAGAATCATCTTGTCGTCCATGCCCATGTACAGCACTGTCTCTGGACTCACATCGCCAGCCAACCAATCCTTGACGATCTTCTCGTAGAGGACTTCCCAGCGTGTGTCGAACGACACGGCCACGGTATCCGTGCTCGACCAGCCGTAGAACCCCACGATGTCCATGTCCTTCCCCACGAACCAAATGCCCTCTTCCTGGGCGGCGTCCAGGGGGGACCCGGAATCGGTCTGCTGGGTCAAGACATCAACGTCGTACTGGGTTATCAAGGTGCTGGCGATGTCTCGCTCTTCCGTGGGCAGGTACCAGTCACCGGCGTACTTCACGTACACCGTGATGTCCTTGCCAAGCAACTCTGCTGCATCCTGCACCCCAAGGTAAAAGCCGGCCTGCCGCCTGATGACCTGAACACATGGGAAGGCCGAGACGATGCCGATATTGCCTGACTGGGTTAACGCCCCGGCGATGAGGCCTTCCAGGTACAGCGCCTGGTATTGCCTGGGGAAGAGCCTGATGAAGTTCCTCTTGGTGGTCAGATCGCTGGCAATGATGGATACAAAGTAAACATCCGGGTACTTATCAGCGATGTCTTTCAAGGGCAGCCCCATGAACTCTGCGTTACCCACGACGATGTCGGCCCCGTCAGCGATCAGCTCTTCGGCGTAGGGAACTGTGAGATCAGGTCCTACTTCCTCTCTGTAGACGTAGTCTACATTGGGATATTTCTCAGCGATTCGCTTTCCTGCGCGATCGTGGGCTCCAGACCAGGTGGTCCCCTCAATGATGCTGAAATGCTCGATCGCCAGCGTAGCACCCTCTTTCACTTCCACCGCTTTGACCACTTCCTTCTCCACCTCGACGGTGACCGGAACTTCTTTCTCGACCACCACCTGCTTCTCGACCACCTCAGGGGTGGGCGCAGCACAGGCGGCCAGCGTCGCCAGTACCGCCATCAGGGAGATGACCACTAACGCTGTTCTCTTCCAGGACATTTTTTTCCTCCTTTTGATTTGTGTGAAATGTCGAGCGCTAACCGCCAGCGCTCAGGCTGAAGATAAACTCTATTAGCTTATATCCATCCCTCCTTTACTTGTTTTTGGGAGCGGCGCACGTAACCAGTTATCCGCGGTCTGGGCCTCGCTGTCACTGCCGTCTGCGTTCCCCTCCGCCTGAAGTGGTGTCAATTATACAAAATCATCGGGAGCTTGTCAAATCTGATCGCCGTTTTCGGACACCCCTTTCGCCTTGGGCCTACGCCACTTCTTTGGAGAGGATGGGGCCTGGGCGCCGGGTGTGTCGGCTGGCACAGCATGGTCGAACGGGTTATCCACTGCCAACCTTTCGGCCTCGGCTGCGGCCAGTAATTGCCCGTCGCCGCTGACGAAGGTCAGGGCCAGGTTGTAACGGGCCAGCACCTGTCTGTAGCGTAGGGCGACGGCCAGTTGCACCGCGTCGTAAGCTTTTAGAGGGTGTTGCTGTGTCAACTCGGTAGCCATGTAGAAATCTTCGCTGAGCACCGGGAGAAGCCCATACAAGCGATCAGTGTCGTCCAGGAAGCGGTCACATTCTTGGTCACGATGCCGCCGGTGAATACGGCCCGTTCGCTCCGAGATTGCCAGCGCGGCAGCAACTTCGACCAGGCTTACTTCAGCGATCAGGACTGTATTGACCCGCTCTCCTGTGTCTGGATTGACGCGATCTATGAGCGCTCTGACCCAGGTACTACCTGGTTCTAGCACATAATGCTTGACCAGGGCACTGGCGTCGAAGTAGTATAGGCTCATCGGCGGCCCTCAATGATGACCTCGCTTAAAGGTGGATCCAATACCAAAGACCGCATGTATCGGATGTGGGCTTCTTTTTCCGCTTCTGGCAGTTTTCTCCAGCGTTCCGCTCGAGCCCTCTCGCCAGGGGTCAAATCGCGGATGAGCCCCTGAGCCTTGAGCTCGCCCAGCAACCACTCTCGCTCCGACGAGAGCTCCTCACGCTCGATGGTCAGGGGCGCCTGGCCTTCACCTCGCAGTCTCCACACCGCCTTCTCCAGCCAGTCCACCCGCGCCTTCAGTTGCACCAATTCGATCTCTGCTGAGCTCATGTTGCACCACTCCCTCTCGTGTCTTTCGCCAACAGTATAGCCCTAAAGCTGGTTGATGTCAAGAGACCCATGCGCCATTCTTGTTTGCAAACCTGTGTTGCAGTCAGAAGCCATATATGCTATAATATAAGCCGGTAGTTGATGCTATGGGGTCTATAGATCCCCTGTGAACTGAGGGAGGTGATAGAAGATGTCCCTGGGTGAATTGTTAAAAGACATGTGCCAGTTGGAAACAGAACTGGGTCGCTTTGAAGTCAAGTTCGGTGTGAAATCCCAGGACTTCCACGCGGCCATGAGGCGCGGTGATCTGGAAGAGTTCGACGCACTGGACGAGTACCGCATGGAGTTTATCGAGTGGTTGGCTCTGTACGAAACCTGGCTGAGCCTGAATGAGAAGTATCGCCAGTTGATTGCTCGCCAGCCGGTTGCTCTCCAGATCAAAGTCAACCTGGAACCCGCTTATGCCTGATCCACTCTCATCACCAGAGGCTTACCAAGCGTTCATCTACGCCTTGTCCGAACGTTACCCCAGCATACGCCGTTCGATACTGGTCTACATCCCTTCTGGCGCGCTCTTCGGGCGAGTAGAAGGGATGCTTATCTTCGAACAGGACGTTGTCCTCTGCGTGCAAGAGTACCTCAATTTCGAGTTGGGAGTCATCGAAGGCTATGGCTACGAGGTCTCTCGTGCCCATATATCGCCGGATGGTCCCGATTTCCCTGCCGCAACTGAGTTCTGCCGGGCAGCTTACCCCCGTAAGGAGAAGCTTCATTGGTACGATTCCTTCCCTCACCCGAATGACCCGTCGCTGGCTAGTACCGACCCCCACCACAAGCACGTGCCGCCCAACATCAAACATCATCGCGTACCAGCCCCCGACCTGAGCTTCACCCGCCCCAACTTGCCATTCCTCATCGAAGAGATCGAGCGCCAGGTGCTGTGACAGAACGAAGCGTTAGGAAAGGAATTTTCACCAATCACAATTGCTCGTGGCGGATTGCCAAATCCGCCGCCAAGCCACTGGATCGTTCGACCTCCAACCTCTAATCTCCAACCTCCAACATGCGCTCCTGCAACGCCTTGTTCATGGTATCTAGCCCGTGGCGTAGCATCCTCTTGCTCACACTGTCAATCAGCCGCTGGCCCACGCTGACCAGCTTACCCCCAACTTGGAATTCACCCTCGTACTTCATTAGGGTTGTGCCATCGCCCGGATCAATCAGTAGCACATCACCGCTGGCCTTGACGAAGGCGGCCTTGCCGTTGCCCTCCACCGTCAAGGTGTAGCTTTCGGGCGGCGCCTCGTTGGAAGCGATGACCCGCCCGGAGAAGGCGCCCGAAACCGGGCCCACCCGAACGTGCATCTTGCCCTCGTACTCGTTTTCGCTGACCGGGGTCAGGCTTTGTGTGCCTGGCAGGGCGGTGGCTAGCACTTCCGGGTCTCTTAGCAGATCCCAGACTTCCTCGCGAGGGCCGTCAAAAACGTATTCACCTTGTATTTTCACTGTTTTTTTCTCCTTACCTTGCCACGAACCCTTCGACCAGGCTCAGGACAAGTGACACGAATTTTCACTAATTTTTCTTTTTTCGTGTTAATTCGTGGAATTCGTGGCAAATTTCTTACCATGCAACAATTCAAACAGCTTATTCGGACTCATGGGCGTCTCCGTTATTTCGATGCCGTAGTCGGCCAGGGCATCCTCCAGGGCCTGGGCGAAGAGGGCCGGGGTCGGGATACACCCAGCCTCACCGGCGCCTTTGCTGCCCAATTCGTTGAGCGGCGACTTTGTTTCCTCGTGGCCAACCTCCATCCGGGGAATCTCGGAGGCCGTCGGGATCAGGTAGTCCGCCAGGGATGCGTTGAGAAGCTGCCCGTTGTCGTCGTAGATGAGTTGCTCGTAGTAAGAGTTGCCGATGCCCAGCGCCACGCCGCCGTGAACCTGGCCATCCACGATCAGTGGATTGAGCATCGTGCCGCAGTCTTCGACAGCCACGTAGCGCTTGATGTCCACCATCATCGTCTCTGGGTCCACTTCGATGATCATGGCGTGGCTGCCATTGGCCGTGGCTCCGTACTGCGGGCCATAGTAGTCGGTGGATTCCAGACCAGGTTCCGTGCCGGGCTCGACCGCCCCGCGCAGGGGATTGGCCAGCACTGCTAGCTCACCCAGGCCGATGGATTTCTGGGGCGTATCGGCCACTCGCACCAGGCCGTCCACCAGCTCCAGTTGCTCCTCAGGCGTTTCCAGCACCTTGCTGGCCAGCTTGAGCACCTTGGCGCGAACGTTTACGGCTGCGGCATGGATGGCATTGGCCGCCACCACCGACCCTCGGCTGGCGAAGGTGCCTGTCCCCCAGTGGAACTCCAACGTGTCGCCCGTCACCAGGCGCACATCGCGCGGGCTTACGCCCAACTGGTCGGCCACGACTTGGGCGAAGGAGGTGAAGTGCCCTTGTCCCTGGGTGCCGACGCCGGTGGCCACGCTGATCTTGCCGCTGGCTTCGACGGTGACTCGGCCTCCCTCGTAAGGGCCGACGCCGGTGGTCTCGACAAAAGAGACGATGCCGATGCCCACGTGCCGGCCCTCGGCGCGCAGGCGCGGCTGTTCCTCTTTCACGAACTGCTCGTAGCCGATCATGTCCGCCGCCTTCTCCAACGTCGCCAGGTAGTTCCCGCTGTCGAAGTGCAGGGGCGCAAAGGCCTGGTCAATGATCTGGTGGTTGTAGGGGAAGGCGTCGGGCGGTATGAAGTTGCGCTTGCGAATCTCAACCCGGTCCATACCCAGCTCTTTGGCGGCGAGGTCCACCAGCCGTTCCATCAGGTAGATGCCTTGTGGCCGGCCAGCCCCGCGCACGGGGGTGGTGATCATCTTGTTGGTGAACACCACCGTGAGTTCACTGTGGTAGTTGTGGACATCGTACCCCGACATCGAGTGGCTTTGGGTGTTGAGGGGGATGGTCAGGCCGTAGGGATTGTACGCGCCGGTGTCGTGCAGGAATGTGTGGCTCACCCCCAGGATGCGCCCGTCACGGGTGACTGCGATCTCGGCGTCGTGGATCTGCCCTCGTTCCTGGGTGGTGGCGAAGAAGTTCTCCCGCCGATCTTCGATCCACTTGACCGGCCGGTTCAGTTTGATCGCCCCCCAGGTGACGAGAACCTCCTCGGCCAGGAACATCATGATCTTGGGGCCAAAGGCGCCGCCCACAAACGGTGCGATCACCCGAACCTGGGACTCGGACAGGCCCAGTATCTTGGCCAGGCCGTTGCGCACGGGAATGGGCGCCTGGGTCGTGTCCCACACGGTCAGGTATTGGCTTTTTTCATCCCAGTGGGCAACGACACCTCGGTTTTCCATTGCCCCTGCCGCGCCCCGATCAATGAGGAAGCGCCGCTTGATGACCAGGTCGGCCTTCTCCCGTGCCGCCGCGTAGTCGCCCTTATCCTGAACCAGGTGGGAAGCCAGGTTGGATTCCAGGTCTTCGTGGACGAGTGGGGCGTCTGGTTCGAGGGCTTTCTCCAGATCCACCGCCACCTCCAGAGGCTCGTAATCAACCACGATGTCCTCCAGGGCATCCTCGGCGATGTAGCGGCTCTCGGCGTAGACCACGGCCACCGCCTCGCCAACGTAGCGGACTTTGCCTTTGGCCAGGGGCACCTGGGTGCGGGAGTGAAAGATCACTCCTTCGATTGAATGGGGGGCGGGCACCAACGGGGGGCCATGCTGCCAGAAGTCGCCCAGGTCCTCGGCGGTGTAGACAGCCACCACCCCCGGCCGGCTGCGGGCTGC